>DASWBR010000051.1:0-1949 GCA_036390495.1 Candidatus Deferrimicrobiaceae bacterium
CAGGCCGGGAACACGCTGAACTTCGGGGACTTCGGGGTGAAGGCGTCCACCGCCGGGTGGATCACCTCCCGCCAGATCGAGGCCGCGCGCGTCGCCATGACGCGGTTCGTGAAGAGGGGCGGCAAGATCTGGATCCGGATCTTCCCCGACAAGCCCATCACGAAGAAGCCCGCGGAGACCCGGATGGGGAAGGGGAAGGGGGCGCCCGAGGAGTGGGTCTGCGTTGTCCTCCCCGGGCGCGTCCTCTACGAGATCGAGGGGGTCGACGAGGCCACGGCCCGGGAAGCGTTCCGGCTGGCGGGCCACAAGCTCCCGATCCAGACGAAATTCCTTTCGAGAGAGGCGTGAGGAGCCATGAAGAGGAAGGAAGTCCGGGACCTGGCGGCGGAAGAGCTCCGGCAGAAGGAGCGGGAACTTCGGGACGAGATCTTCCGCCTGAAGATGAAGCGCAGCGCCTCCGCGCTCGAGAACAGGATGCTGATCCGCAACCGGCGGAGGGACCTCGCCCGCGTGATCACGTTCCTGCGGGCCAAGGCGGAAGGGAAGGCGAACTGACATGACGGCGGAGAAGGCCATGGACGCGCGGGGAACCCGGAAGCACAAGGTCGGGACGGTGGTGAGCGACCGGATGGAGAAGACGGTGGTGGTCCGCGTGGAGCGGCTCGTCGCCCATCCCGTCTACAAGAAGTACGTCAAGCGCCGCGTCACCTACAAGGCGCACGACGAGAAGAACGAGTACCAGGTCGGAGACCGCGTGGAGATCGTCGAGACCCGGCCCCTGAGCAAGGAAAAGCGGTGGCGCGTCTCCCGGCTGATCGAGCGGCCCGCCGTACGGTAGCTGACCGCCAAATCCCCGTCGTGGAGCGAACGCCATGATCCAGATGCAAACCATGCTAGACGCCGCCGACAACTCCGGCGCGAAGCGTCTCTGCTGCATCAAGGTGCTCGGCGGCAGCCGACGCCGGTACGCCACCGTGGGCGACATCATCGTCGTGAGCGTGAAGGAAGCGATCCCCCACGGCAAGGTGAAGAAGGGGGACGTCTACAAGGCGGTGGTCGTCCGGACGGTCAAGGAGGTCGGCCGCCCCGACGGGAGCTACCTCCGCTTCGACCAGAACTCCGCCGTCCTCATCAATCCGCAGGGCGAACCGGTCGGGACCCGCATCTTCGGCCCCGTAGCCCGCGAACTGCGCGCCAGGAAGTTCATGAAGATCATCTCCCTGGCGCCGGAAGTCCTTTGAGCCCGGGGGGGGACATGGAGACCGCGAAGGTGCGCATCCGGAAGAACGACATCGTCAAGGTGATCGCCGGCCGGGAGAAGGGGAAGGTCGGCCGGGTCCTGAAGGTCGACCGGGAGAACGGCCGGATCTTCGTCGAGAAGCTCAACCTGGTGAAACGGCACATGAAGCCCGGGAAGACCCACCCGCAGGGGGGGATCGTGGAGAAGGAGGCGCCCCTGGCGTTCTCCAACGTCCTGGTGATGTGCGACAAGTGCAACAAGCCGACCCGGATCGGGGTGCAGCAGGACCCCGGGGGGAAGCGTGTCCGCGTCTGCAAGCGGTGCGGAGACGTCCTCGAGGCGAAGAAGAGATAAGAACCTACCGCCCGCGGGCGGACGTGGGAGACCGGAAATGCCGAGACTGCAGGACCATTACAAGGCCGAAGTCGTCCCGAAGCTGAAGTCGAAATTCGGCTACCGGAACGTGATGCAGGTTCCCCGCCTCTCGAAGGTCATCGTGAACATGGGGCTGGGGGACGCGATCGAGAACATCAAGGTGATCGACTCCGCCGCGGAGGAGATCGGCGTGATCACGGGCCAGAAGCCGGTGGTCACGAAGGCGAGGAAGAGCATCGCGAATTTCAAGCTGCGCGCCGGGGTCCCCATCGGCGTCATGGTGACGCTGCGCCGGGACCGGATGTACTACTTCCTCGACAAGCTGATGGCGATC
>DASWBR010000052.1:0-7322 GCA_036390495.1 Candidatus Deferrimicrobiaceae bacterium
AGCAGGAGGTTCACGGCGATCCGCACCCACCCCTCCCGCCCGGGCCACTGGATCTCCACGTCCTCCCCGCGGTATCGCCACGACCGGACGGCGAGGGCCACCCCGCCGGCCAGCGTCATGATGCCGACGACGTAGGGGAGGGTGCGCGGCGGCAACCGCTCCTCCACGTCCCCCCGGATCTGCGACGCGGCGGCGAGAACCACCGCGCCGAGGAGCGCGACGGCGCCCCCGGCGAAGATATCCGCCCTCCTCTGGCTCCTCGTCGGCTCCACGGCGGGTGACGCCGGCCCGCCTACTTTTTCAACCCCGCGGCGAGATCGGTGTAGAGGGCAGTCATCTTCTTCACGTAGGCCACCGCCTCCTCGTGGCCGATCGCCATCGGGACGAAGCCGTTCTTGCGCTGCTCCTCCTGGAATTCCGGCTTCGACGCGATGTCCTTGAACGCCGACTCGAGCTTCCGGATGGCGTAGGAGGGCGTGCCGGGAGGGACGGCGATCCCGCGGTCGACCCCCTCCACCATGTCGATGCCCTGTTCCTTGAGCGTCGGGGCGTCGGGGAACCCGGGGAACCGCTTCTCGGTCGCGAATCCGAGGACCCGCACCTTGTCCCGGTACCGGGTGAGATCGTCCGATGCGCCGAAGACCGCCACCACGTGGCCGCCGAGGAAGGACGTCATCTGCGGGGCCGCGCCGGTGAAGGGGACGTAGGTGAGCTTGGTCCCGGACAGCTTCTCGAACCGCAGCGTGGCCATGTGGTACCCCGAGAAGGTACCGGACCCCCCGACCGTCACGGCCCCCGGGTTTTTCTTCGCGTGTTCGATCAGGTCCTTCATCGTCTGGTACGGGCTGGTCTGGAGAACCGCCAGCGCCAGCGGGGTCTTGTGGAAGATGAAGACGGGGACGATCTGGTCGGTCTTGTACCCGACGTCCTGCTGGAGCGGCTGGAGGATGACGTGGGGGATGTTGAATCCCGCGATGGTATACCCGTCGGGCTTGGCCTTGGCGGCGAGCTCCCGCCAGCCGAGGGCGCCCCCACCGCCGATCTTGTAGTCGATGATCACCTTCTGCCCGAGGTACTTCTCGAGCAGCGGCTGCTGCCGCCGCGCCTCCCGGTCGGATTGCCCCCCCGGGTCGAAGCAGACCATGTAGGTGATCTGGCGTGTCGGAAACGGCTTCTCCTGCTCGCTCCAGGCTTGGCGGGTGCCCCAGCCGGCGCACAGCACGGCAAGGCAAAGCAGCGTGACCCCAGCGACGATATGCGATCTCTTCATCGGGACCTCCCGTCGGGGATGTGGGTTCGGATCGGAAAGGTTTCCGGATTTCTACGGGACAGTATATGTCAACCGTATCCGCCCGGGGCAAGCTTGACCCGGTTCGCCGGGCGTCCCCCGGCTCACTCCCCGGGGAGGGTCATCGCAAACCCGTCCCTCCGGTGGAAATCCGGCCGTGGGCCGGGGTGGACAAGGGCCCAGTGGCTTGTCCCGGCCTTTCTTGTCCGGATGACGGCGCATATCCCGATTTCGGCGTCGGTCCCCGCCGGAAGAAACATCCCCAAATCCAGTTCCAAGGAAAACCGGAGGGAGCCCGGTCCGGAACGCACTCCGAAGGGGAGGGAGGAAAAGGCCGGTTCCTCGCGCTTTCCTTCCCTGTAGGATGCGAACCGGTAGACGTTCCAGTGCCCGGCCGGCGAGAGGTTGAACTCCCAATACCCTCCGGAACCCTTCGCCCCGACAAAGAGTTCGAGGCAGGTATCTTCCCAGAGGCGGTCCTTTCTCTCCGGCGGCTCCGCCGCCCCGGGAACGGCGAGAACGGAAAGGTTCCCCGCGACCTCGCAGCCGATGGACAACGTGTCCGCGGATCGCCCGATCGTTCCCGTGACCACGAGATGGGGGGGAGGTCCCCCTCCCCGGAACGGTACGAGGGAAAAGGGTCGGAGATGGAACGGATGTCCGGGGGTACGGGGTGCCCGGACCGTCACGTTCCGTACAGCAGGTGCCGGGAGCGCCGCCTCCGGAACGCCTGCTCCTCGCGCGCCCACTCCGTCGCGAGATCGCGCCATCCCCTGCCGCGCTCGAGCGCGTTCCGTTCCCGTGCCGAGCCGCAGAGCAGGTCGAAGGCGGGAACGCGCTCCACGAATTCGTACGCTTCGGTCCGCCAGCGGAACCGCCCGGGATTCTGGGCGCGCGCCGCGGCGACGCAGGCGACGCCGGTGCGGAACGGGCGGAATGCCTCGCGGTCGACGACGACGAGCTCGACGCCGTGGCACCGCGCCCCGGCGTGCTTGTCCCAGGTCGGAACGAAGTGGACCGGCCGGAACCGGACGCCCGGCATGCGTTCCGCCTCGAGGCTCTCCGCAAGCCGGCCGGCGTCGAGCCACGGCGCCCCGAACAGCTCGAACGGCCGCGTGGTGCCCCGCCCCTCGCTCAGGTTCGTGCCTTCGAGAAGGCACATCCCGGGGTAGACGAGCGTCGTCTCCGGCGTCGGCATGTTGGGGGACGGAAAGACCCAGGGGAGCCCCGTGTCGCGCTGGTACATCCCCCGCCGCCACTCGCGGCAAGGGACCACGGTCAGCGCGACGTCGAGCCCCCGCTCCTCCCGGTACAGCCCGGCCAATTCGCCCACGGTGAGGCCGTGCCGGACCGCCACGTCGTGCACGCCGCAGAAGGATCCGAAGCCGGGCCGCAGCGCCGGGCCTTCCACGGCGACGCCGCCGACCGGGTTTGGCCGGTCGAGGACGAAGAAGGCGAGCTTCGCCCGGGCCGCGGCCTCCATGCAGAGGAGCATGGTGGCCTGGTAGGTGTAGTAGCGGGCGCCGACGTCCTGGATGTCGAAGACCAGGGCGTCGAGTCCGCGCAACGCGCTTTCCGCAGGGCGGAGCGATGCCGCCGTTTTCCCGTACAGCGAGTGGACCCGCACCCCCGTCCGCCGGTCGCGTTCGTCCCCCACGGCGTTCATGTACTGGGCGTCCCCGCGGACGCCGTGCTCGGGGCCGAAGAGGGCCGCCAGGCGCACGCCCCGGGCACCCCGGATCAGGTCCGCGGCGTGGTGCAGCCGCCGGTCCACCGCCGTGGGGTTGCAGACGAGTCCGACCGCGAGCCCCCGTAGGGGGGCGAAGCGCATCGACGCGAGCACGTCGAGGCCGGACGAGACCCTCCCCGCGCGGCGCGCCGTGATCGGACCGGCGTTCTCCATCACCCGGGAAGATACCACATCTCGCTCCGGGCGCGGGATGTCCGCCGGTTCAGGCGCGTACGCCCAGCAGCGGCCCGAACCAGAGCCACGCGAGGACGGTGACCACGACGATCCCTGCCACGTTCAGCCAGATTCCGGCCCGCAGCATCCGCGGTAGCGGCACCAGGCCGGTTCCGAAGACGATGGCGTTCGGGGGCGTACCGACCGGCATCATGAACGCGAGGCTCGCGCCGAACGTGCACGGGACCAGGAGGAGCGGGGCCGGCACGCCCAGCGCCGGGGCCAAGGCGGACAGGATCGGCAGCATTGTGGCGACCTGGGCGGTGTTGGAGGTGATCTCCGACAGGAACACGGTGGCCGTCACCAGCCCGGCCACCACCAGCACGGGGGGCCAGCCCCCGAGGCCCCTCGCCCGGGAAGTCAGGAACGCCGCGACGCCGTTGGAGTCCACGGCGTCGGCCAGAGCGAGCCCGCCGCCGAACAGCAGCAGCACCCCCCAGGGCAGCCGGACCGCCGTGGACCAGTCCGCGGCGAACAGCCCCTTCGCGCGGTCGACCGGGAAGAGGAACAGCGCGAGCGCCGCCCCGACCGCCACCGACGTGTCGGACAAATGCCGGAACGGCGAGAGGCCCGCCGCCCGGATTTCCGCGAGCAGCGGACGGAACATCCAGAGGAAGACCGCCGCGCAGAAGACGATCAGCGTCGCGCGTTCTCCGGTGTTCAGCTTCCCGAGCTTCCGGTACTCCTCCTCGGCGAACCTCCGGCCTCCCTCGATTTCCCGGATGCGCGTCGGGAAGAGCAGGCGCGTCGTCATCCACCAGGCGATCGGCAGGAACACGAGGAGGACCGGAACGCCAAGGGCCATCCACGTCGTGAACGGGATCCGGATGCCGTGAGCCTGCTCGAGGAAACGGACCAGGATGCCGTTCGGCGGGGAGCCGATGATGGTGCCCAGGCCGCCGATCGACGACGCGTAGGCGACGGAGAGGAGCAGCGCCATCGTGAAGTTCCGTACGTCTGCGTCTCCCTCCGGGGCGCCCGCGAGACCGGCGAGCCCCTCGCCGCAACGGCGCCGCGACGCGAGCTCCGCGACGGACAGCGCGATCGGCGTCATCATCGCCGCGGTGGCCGTGTTGGACACCCACATGCTGATGAACGCGGTGACCCCCATGCACCCGGCGACGATGCGGTCGGGGCGACTGCCGGCCATTCGCAGCGTGAGGAACGCCAGCCGCCGGTCCAGCCCCCACCGCTGGATCGACAGCGCCAGCACGAACCCTCCGAGGAACAGGAAGATGACGTCGGATGCGTAGTTGGCGGCGGTTTCCGGGAGCGGCAGGATCCCGAGCAGCGGGAACGCGAGGACCGGGAGGAGGGCGGTGACCTCGATCTCGACCGCCTCGGTCATCCACCAGGCGGCCATCCAGGCCATCATCCCCACCGTCGCGCGCCCGGACGGGGAGAACTCCACGACCGCGCCCCCGGCGTCTCTGTAGCGAGCGGGCCCCGCGAGGTAGAACGCCACCGCCAGAAGCGGACCGGCCGCGAGGCCGATGCGCCGGACGAGGGACATCGGAATCCTCCCCGGAAACCGGTCGTTTTGCCCCAGTCTATGGGACGCGCGGCCCGCCGGCAAGCCGGAGCTTCCGTGGAAAAGGGGGTGCGGAAATGGTACGATTCACGAATCCGCGATCGGGAAAACGGATTTTCACGCGAAAGGGCGGACCGGGATGGAATCCTCCGGTACGATCCGGAAAATATCGTTCGTCGTCCCGGTGTTCAACGAGGAGGAGAACATATCCCACCTCGTCCGGGAGATCGGCGCCACGGCCGGGAAGCTCGGCCATCCGTATGAAATCCTCCTCGTCGACGACGGGAGCCGCGACGGCACGCTGAAGGCGATCAAGGCGCTGGCGGCGGGAGACCCGGCGCTCCGGTACATCTCCTTCTCGGAGAACCGGGGCCAGTCGGCCGCCCTCTACGCCGGCTTCCTGAACGCCTCCGGGGACGTGATCATCACGCTGGACGGCGACCTGCAGAACGACCCCGCGGACATCCCCGCGATGCTGTCCCTGTACGGGGAATACGACATGATCAACGGCTGGAGGCACAACCGGCGGGACACCCTCTCGAAGAAGATCGGGAGCTGGATCGGCAACTCCTTCCGCAACCGCATGACGGGGGAGACGATCCGCGACACGGGGTGTTCCCTGAAGGTGATGCGCGCCTCGATGCTGAAGCGAATCCGGATGTACCGGGGGCTGCACCGGTTCCTCCCCACGCTCATGCGTCTGGAGGGCGCCCGGGTGATCGAGGTGAAGGTGAACCACCGGCAGAGGGTCCGGGGGACCTCGAAATACTCCAACCTGCGCAGGGGCGTGGAGGGGTTCTACGACGTCCTCTCCGTCCGCTGGATGATCCGGCGGAACCTCACCCTGCCGATCCGGGAGAGCAATGTCCCGGGCTGAAACGTGGATCCTCGTCCTGGGGTTCACGGGCCAGACCCTGTTCTTCATGCGGTTCCTCGTCCAGTGGATCTACTCCGAGAAGCACAAGAAGAGCGTCATCCCCGTCTCGTTCTGGTATTTCAGCATCGGGGGGAGCACCCTGCTCCTGGCCTACGCGATCATCCGTAAGGACCCGGTTTTCATCGTCGGCCAGGGGATGGGGTTCCTGATCTACTTCCGGAACCTCCACTTCATCCGCCGGGAGAGGCGGGACGGTTCGGACGGCGGGAGAGATGCCGGCAGGTCGTAGGCTCTGGCTGCTGCTGTTCCTGTATTTCGCGGTGCTCCTGGCCCCCTCCGGCTCCGTGTCCATCATCGAGACGACCGAGGCCCGGTATGCGGAGATCGCCCGGGAGATGATGGCGTCCGGGGATTACCTCGAGCCCCGGCTCAACGGGATCAAGCATTTCCACAAGCCCCCCCTGCCGTACTGGATGGTCGCGGCCGGCTTCCGCCTCTTCGGGCCGGGCAACTTCGGCGCCCGGTTCTTCGGGGTCGTGTTCGCCTGCCTCGCGGTGCTGTACCTCTACCGGACGGCGCGCGTCGTCCTCGGGGAGGAACGGGAGGCGTTCCAGGCCGCCCTCGTCTTCGCCACGTCGATGATGTTCCTGGCCGTCGCCCGGATCGCCTCCACCGAGATCTACCTCGTGGCGTTCACCGTCGCCGCGCAGTTCCACCTGTTCCGCAGGGTTTGCGGGGAGAGAAAGGCCCGGGACGCGCCCCTGTTCGGTCTCTTCCTGGCCCTGGGCTTCCTGGTGAAGGGGCACATCGTCTTCGCGTTCACCCTCCTCCCGCTCCTCGCCGCGAAGGCCCTCGATCGGGAACAACGGTCCCTCTTCCGCCCCGGGGAGATCCTCGCGGGGATCGCGCTTTTCCTCGCCGTGGCGCTTCCCTGGTATCTCCTCGTCGCCGCGAAAAACCCGGGGCTGCTCGACTATTTCCTCAAGGTCCAGGCCGTCGAGCGGATCGCCACCGACCGGTTCCACAGATACCAGCCGTTCTACTACTTCTTCTACATCCTCGCCGGCACCTTCGTCCCTTACGTCCCTTGCCTCGTCCGCGGCATGGTGTCTTACCGCCTCCTTCCGCCGCGGATGAAGACCCTGCTCGCCTGCTACATCGTGCTCCCGTTCCTCGTGTTCTCGGCGGTCAAGGGGAAGCACGCGACGTACATCGCGCCCCTGTACGGCGTTCTCGCGGTTTTCGCTTCGGACTCCCTGTCCCGCTTCCCCGGGAAGCGCCTGGAGCTTGCCTGCGCGACGCTGGTCTGGATTCTTGCCGCGGCTCCCGGCGTCGCGGGATTCGCCGTCCCGGCCCTGAAAGGGATGCGCCTTCCCCTCCTCGCCGCGTCGGGCGTGGCACTGACGATGGCCTGGCGGGCGTACACCCACCGTTCGGACGACCGGTTCCTCCATTGGGCCGCGGGACTCCTGCTGTTCCTCGCCACGATCGGCACGGGGGCGTACGCCTCCATCTCGCGGGAAACCCGCGCGTACGAGACGATGACGGCGGTGATCAACCGGGCCGACCCGGATCGGCGCCTGGATATCCTGGTCTACCGGGGACACCTCCCGTCCGTGTCCTTCTACCGGGGGAAGCTCGCCGCGATGGCGTTCGGGATGCG
>DASWBR010000053.1:0-8019 GCA_036390495.1 Candidatus Deferrimicrobiaceae bacterium
TTCCGGCGGGGAGAGACGGAGTACCTCCTGTCCGCCATCCCGCTGGGCGGGTACGTGAAGCTCGTCGGCGAGACCGAGGGGGAGGAGGTGCCGCCGGACCAGCGGGAGAGGTCGTTCTACCACAAGCCCGTGTGGGTCAAGATGGCCGTCGTCGCGGCGGGCCCGCTGGGGAACCTGCTCTTCGCCGTCCTCGTCTTCTGGGTGGTGTTCCTCGGAGGCGTCCCGTCCCTCACGACCCGGATCGGGGACGTGGCCCCCGATTCCCCGGCGTCAAGGGCGGGGGTCCAGAAAGGGGACACGGTGATCCGCGTGGACGGGGTGGCGGTCTCCTCCTGGGAGGAGCTGGCGGCGCGCATCCGCACCGGGACCCCCGGCAAGCCCATCCGGCTCACGGTGAAGCGGGACGGATCGGAGGCGGAGCTGTCCGTGGCCCCCGAGATGCGGGAAGGGCGCACCGTGTTCGGAGAGAAGGTATCGGAGCCCAAGATCGGCATCGTGGCGGGGCAGGACGTGGTCTACCGCGAAACGGGTCCCGGGACCGCCCTCGTGCGGGCGGGGCAGGAGACGGGGAAGCTCGTATACCTCACCGTGATGACCGTGGTCAAGCTCGTCACGCGGGTCCTCCCGTCCGAAACGCTCGGCGGCCCGATCCTCATCGCGCAGATCGCGGGGGACCAGGCCCGGCAGGGGATCTCCCCCTTCGCCTACTTCCTGGGGCTCCTTAGCGTCAACCTGGGGATCCTCAACCTGCTCCCGATCCCCATCCTGGACGGGGGCCACCTCCTGTTCTTCTCCGTCGAGGGGCTGATGCGCAAGCCGCTTTCCCAGCAGGCGCGGACCCTGGCCCACCAGGTGGGGCTCGCCATCATCCTCACCCTCACGGCGCTCGTCTTCTACAACGACATCGCGCGCCTCCTTTCCCGGTGATCCTGGCGATCGAATCCGCGACGCCGTTCGGAACCGTGGCGCTGGTCGACCGCGGCGGGATCGTCCGGGAGGCCTTCCTCCCCGCGGGGGTGCAGGCTTCCGCGTCCTACCTGTCGGCCATCTCTGGGCTTTTCCACCCCGGCGGACCCTCCCCCCGGGACGTGGTGTGCCTGGCGGTCTCCGCCGGACCCGGATCGTTCACCGGCCTGCGGGTCGGGATGGCGGCGGCGAAGGGGTTCTGCTACGGCTGGGGAGTCCCGCTCGTCCGGGTACCGACCCTAACGGCCCTCGCGTCCCGCTTTCCGGCGGAGGGGCGCACGATCTGCCCCGTCCTGGCCGCGCGGAAAAAGGAGGTATACGCCGCGTTCTTCCGGTGGGAGGGGGGGACCCTTTCCCGCAGGTCGCCGGACCTGGCGATGCCCCCCGGCTCGCTTCCGGACCGCGTCCCAGAGGGGGAAATCCTCTTCTGCGGGGACGCCGTCGGACCGTTCGGCGCGATGTTCCGCGACCGGCTGGGGAACCGCGCAGAACTGGTCGGGGGGCCGGAAGGGCTTCCCCGGGCAGGGGCCGTGGGGCTCCTCGGGGAGGCGGCGTTCCGGGAGGGAGCGGCCGAGGATCCCCGGGCGGCGATCCCCCGGTACCTCCGTCCCTCCGAGGCGGAACTCTCCCGGGCGGACCGCGCGACCCGGACCGGATAAAACGGGTGCTCCTCGACCCGCCAGGGTGCTCCTGCATCCCGCGGTTCGTTGATCCGTCCTCTGTCCCCATGGTAAACTGAAAGACCTTTTCCCAAATCCGATTGCGGAGGTGCCGATGGGCCAGAGCCAGGACGCGAAGATGGCCGCCCTGATCGCAAGGGACCCCGAGTTCAAGGCCCTCGTCGAGGAGCACCGGATGCTGGACGAGAAACTGAAGGAACTGGACCGGAAGGTGTACCTCCTCCCCGACGAGGAGGTGGAGCGGAAACGGCTCCAGAAGCTCAAGCTGGCAAAGAAGGACAAGATCGCGCAGATCCTAAGCGTCAGCGCGTAAGGACACCCGCGGGGACCGCGGCACCGCGCACCGCCCCACCCGGAAACATCCCTTTCGAAAGGCCGGACCTGCGGCCTTCGGGACCCCCGGTGGGGTTTTCTGTACCCGTGGGCAGATCCGCGGGAAAGGGCATCCGGCAGCACGGGAGGACCATTTCATGCAGATGACCGGCGCGGAAATCTTCGTCCGGGCGCTGGCCGACCTGGGGGTCGACATCGTCTTCGGCTACCCCGGCGGCGCCATCCTGAACATCTACGACGTCCTGTTCAAGAACACGAAGGTCCGGCACCTGCTCTGCCGGCACGAGCAGGGGGCGGTCCACATGGCGGACGGGTACGCCCGCGCGTCGGGGAAGACCGGCGTGTGCCTGGTCACCTCCGGGCCGGGCGCCACCAACACCGTGACCGGTCTCGCAACGGCGTACATGGACTCGATCCCCGTCGTCGTCTTCTCGGGCCAGGTCCCGACGCTGCTGATCGGCAACGACGCCTTCCAGGAGGCGGACATCGTCGGCATCAGCCGCCCGTGCACCAAGCACAACTACCTCGTCAAGGAGACGAAGGACCTGGCGCGGATCGTCCGGGAGGCGTTCTACATCGCCTCCACCGGGCGCCCGGGGCCGGTGCTGGTCGACATGCCCAAGGACGTCCTGACCGCCTCCGCGGAGTACAACCTTCCGAAGGAGGTGTCCCTGCGGGGGTACCACCCGACCTACGAGGGGCACCCCCGGCAGGTGGAGAGTGCGGTCCGGCTGATGCTGTCGAAGGAGCAGCCGGTCATCTACGCGGGGGGCGGGGTGATCCTCTCCAACGCCTCCCCGGAGCTGGCGGAGCTCGCACGGACCCTCTCCCTCCCGGTCACCACCACCCTCATGGGGATGGGAGCGTTCCCGGGGAGCGATCCGCTCTGCCTCGGGATGCTCGGGATGCACGGGACGTACACCGCGAACATGGCCATCTCCCACGCCGACGTGATCCTCGCCGTGGGGGCGCGCTTCGACGACCGCGTGACGGGGAAGACCGACGAGTTCGCCCCCCACGCCAAGATCATCCACATCGACATCGACCCCACCTCGATCCAGAAGAACGTGCCGGTGGACATCCCCATCGTGGGGGACCTGAAGGACGTCCTCCGGAAGATGATCCGCCTGGTCAAGGGGAAGAAGGAGGCCGCGGCGTTCCGGGAGAAGTCTTCGGCCTGGCGCGAGCAGATCGCGACGTGGGCGAAGACCCACCCCCTGACCTACAAGCAGGGGAAGGGGAAGATCAAGCCGCAGTACGTCGTCGAGCAGATCTACCGGATCACGAAGGGCCACGCCATCATCACCACCGAGGTGGGGCAGAACCAGATGTGGGCGGCCCAGTTCTACACGTACGACCGGCCGCGCACCTTCCTCTCCTCCGGCGGTCTGGGGACGATGGGGTACGGCCTTCCCGCCGCGATCGGGGCGCAGGTCGCGATGCCCGGCAGCCTCGTGATCGACATCGCCGGGGACGGCAGCATCCAGATGAACATCCAGGAGATGGCCACCGCGGTGCAGTACCGCATCCCCGTGAAGGTGGTCATCCTGAACAACGGGGCGCTGGGGATGGTCCGGCAGTGGCAGGAGCTCTTCTTCCAGGGGAAATATTCCCAGACCTGCCTGCCGCAGATCCCCGACTTCGTCCGGCTGGCGGAGGCGTACGGGGCGAAGGGGTTCCGGGCCACGAAGCCGGAAGAGGTCCCGGAAGTCCTGAAAAAGGGGTTCGCCGCGGAAGGCCCCGTGCTGATCGACGTGGTGGTCGACTCCGGGGAGATGGTCTACCCGATGGTCCCCGCGGGGGCGCCGCTGACGAAGATGCTGCTGGTCTGACCCGGAAGCCTCGCGGAGGAGAAGGGTGATGCGCCACACCATTTCCGTGCTGGTCGAGAACGAGTTCGGAGTCCTGAGCCGCGTGGCGGGCCTGTTCTCGGGCCGCGGTTTCAACATCGAGTCGCTCTGCGTCGCGGAGACGACGGAGCCGAAGGTCTCCCGGATGACCATCGTCACTTCCGGAAACGACCAGATCATCGAGCAGATCCTCAAGCAGTTGAACAAGCTCGTCCCGGTCCTGAAGGTGATCGACTTCACGGGGACGGAGACCGTGGACCGGGAGCTGGTTCTCGTGAAGGTGAACGCGGACAACGAAAGCAAGCCGGAGGTGCTGCGGCTGGTGGACATCTTCCGCGCGAAGATCGTCGACGTGGCCCCCCGCTGCTACACGATCGAGATGACCGGCGGCGAGGGGAAGGTGAGCGCCTTCCTCCAGATGCTCCGCCCCATCGGGATCAAGGATGTCGTCCGCACCGGCAAGATCGCCATATCCCGCGGGATGTAGGGACGCGGGGCGAGGGACATCGACCAACAAGGGAACGGAGGACGGAAGAGATGGTCACCATGTACCGGGAGCAGGACGCCAAGGCGGAGCTGCTCAAGGGGAAGACGATCGCGATCCTGGGGTACGGCAGCCAGGGGCACGCCCACGCGAACAACCTCAAGGAGAGCGGGTTCTCCGTGATCGTCGGGGAGCTCCCCGGCGGGGCCAACGAGAAGAAGGCGAAGGAGGCCGGGTTCGAGGTCGCCGACGCCGCGACGGTGGTGAAGAAGGCGGACGTCGTCGTGATGCTCCTGCCCGACGAACTGCAGGGGGACATCTACCGCGCGTCGGTGGGGCCGAACATCCGGCAGGGCGCCTTCCTGATGTTCGCCCACGGCTTCAACATCCACTTCGGGCAGATCGTGCCGCGGGCCGACCTCAACGTCTTCATGGTCGCGCCGAAGGGTCCCGGGCACCTCGTCCGCGCCCAATACGCGAAGGGGGAGGGGGTTCCCGCCCTCATCGCCGTGCACCAGGACCCCTCCGGGACCACGAAGGACGTGGCCCTGGCCTACGCCGCGGGGATCGGGGCGGCGCGCGCGGGGGTCATCGAGACGACCTTCCGGGAGGAGACGGAGACGGACCTGTTCGGGGAGCAGGCCGTCCTTTGCGGCGGGCTGACCGCGCTGATCCTCGCGGGGTACGAGACGCTGGTCGAGGCGGGGTACTCCCCGGAGATGGCGTATTTCGAGTGCCTGCACGAGGTCAAGCTGATCGTGGACCTCATCTACGAGGGCGGAATCTCCACGATGCGGTACTCCGTCAGCAACACGGCGCAGTACGGAGACCTCACGCGGGGACCGCGGATCGTCTCCGCCGAAACCAAGGCAGAGATGAAGCGGATCCTCGAGGAGGTCCAGAACGGGTCCTTCGCGAAGGAGTGGATGCTGGAGAACCGGGCGAACCGGCCCGTCTTCAACGCCCTGACGAAGCGCGGCCAGGACCACCCGATCGAGGAGGTCGGCCGGCGCCTCCGGGCCCTGATGCCGTGGCTGTCCAAGGGGCGGCTGGTCGACAAGACGAAGAATTGAGCGGGGTTGCCGGCCCGGCGCTGGCGCCGGAAGGGTGGCCCTTCGTCCTCGGGGGGGCGGCGTTCGCCGTCGCCGTCTGGGTCCTGTGGCCGCGGGCCGTCCCCCTCGCGCTCCTGGGGGTCCTCTTCACCTGCTTTTCCCTGTGGTTCTTCCGGAACCCGGAGCGCGTTCCTCCCGGGGGGGCGGGGCTCGTGGTGTCGCCGGCGGATGGTAAGATCGTTATTTCGGGCGACTGCCCGACCGGACGGTACGCGGCGGCCCCGGGGAAGCAGGTGAGCATCTTCATGTCGCCCCTGGACGTCCACGTCAACCGGGCGCCCGTCACCGGTCGCGTGACCTCCGTGCGGTACCACCCCGGGGAGTACCACGTGGCCAGCGTGGACAAGGCATCGCTCCGGAACGAGCAGAACGGGGTGACGCTCGAGACGCCGGAGGGACGGGCGGTGACGTACGTGCAGATCGCGGGAATGGTCGCCCGCCGGATCGTGTGCGACCTCAAGGAGGGGGATGCCGTGCGCCAGGGGCAGCGGGTGGGGATGATCCGGTTCGGCTCCCGCGTGGACGTCTTCCTTCCCGCGGACGCGGAGGTGCGCGTGGCGAAGGGGGACCGGGTGCGGGCGGGGGAAACGGTGATCGGGGTGCTCCCGTGAGGCGGGGAGAGTGGCGCGAGGGGGACGGGCTCCGCCGGGGGGTCTACATCCTCCCGAACCTGATCACCTCGGGATCCCTGTTCGCGGGTTTCTACTCCATCGCCTCCACCTACACCGGACACTTCGAGAAGGCGGCGATGGCAATCATCGCGGGGGTGATCCTCGACGGGCTCGACGGCCGCGTCGCCCGGATGACCCGGACGACCACGCGGTTCGGCGTGGAGTACGACTCCCTCGCCGACCTCGTCTCCTTCGGCGTGGCGCCGGCGTTCCTCGTGTACGGCTGGGCCCTCTCCGCCTTCGGCCGGTGGGGGTGGCTGGCGGCGTTCCTGTACCTCATCTGCGGGGCCCTCCGGCTGGCCCGGTTCAACGTACAGATCAACACGGTGGAGAAGGGAAAGTTCAACGGCCTCCCGATCCCGGCCGCGGCGACCTTCGTCGCCTCGATGATCATCCTCTTCTACTACATGGGCGGGTCAGGGGGCTTCAGGCACTTCGCGGTCCTCCTCACCATCTACGTGCTCGCCTTCCTCATGGTGAGCACCGTGAAATTCAGCTCCTTCAAGGACCTGGAACCGTTCCGGCGGCGCCCGTTCAACACGCTGGTGGTCTTCGTCTTCCTCGCCCTCCTGCTGGCCGCGGAGCCGCAGGTGATGATCTTCGTCTTCATCTCGGCATACATCCTTTCGGGGCCGGTGGGGGAGGTCGTGGCGCTGGTTCGGCGGCGGGAACGGCGCGGGGAAGGGGAGCGGGAAAGGGAAAGGCCGGCCCACCATGGGCATGACGCTCACTGAAAAAATCCTCGCACGGCACGCGGGCAGGCTTTCCGTCTCGCCGGGGGAACTGATCCTGGCGAAGGTCGACCTCGCCCTGGGGAACGACGTGACCAGCCCGATCGCCATCCAGGCGTTCCGGTCGCTGGGGGTCCCGGAAGTGTTCCATCGGGAGCGGGTGGCCCTGGTCCCCGACCACTTCACGCCGAACAAGGACATCAAGAGTGCCGAGCAGGTCAAGATGATGCGGGAGTTCGCGCGCGAGTACGGGATCGTGAACTACTTCGAGGTCGGCCGGATGGGGATCGAGCACGTCCTCCTTCCGGACGAGGGGCTGGTGGTACCGGGGGACCTGGTGATCGGCGCCGACAGCCACACCTGCACCTACGGCGCCCTGTGCGCCTTCTCCACCGGCGTGGGGAGCACCGACCTTGCGGCGGCGATGGTCTCCGGCGAGGTGTGGCTGAAGGTCCCGGACTCGCTCCGGATCGTCCTTTCGGGGAAGCCGGGGAAGTGGGTCGAAGGGAAGGACGTGATCCTGCACATCATCGGGGAGATCGGGGTGGACGGGGCCCTCTACCAGGCCATGGAGTACGCGGGGGACGGGATCGCCCACCTGCCGATGGCGTGGCGATTCACCGTCTCGAACATGGCGATCGAGGCGGGGGCCAAGAACGGCATCTTCCCGTTCGACGCCGCCACGAAAGCATACGCCGACGCCCGCGCGAAACGGCCGTACGAGGTCGTGACGGCGGACCCGGACGCGCGGTACGCCGGGGAGCTTTCCGTGGACCTCGCGGCGCTGGAACCGGTGGTGGCGTTCCCGCACCTGCCCGAGAACACGAGGCCGCTGTCGCGGGTCGGCAACGTTCCGGTGGACCAGGTCGTGGTGGGGTCGTGCACCAACGGCCGGATCGAGGATCTGCGCCGCGCGGCTTCGGTCCTCCGGGGCCGGAAGGTACACGACGGCGTCCGGATGATCGTCTTTCCCGCCACCCAGGAGATCTATCTGCAGGCGATGCGGGAGGGGCTGATGGAGGTGTTCGTCGCGGCGGGCGCGGCCTTCTCCACCCCGACCTGCGGTCCGTGCCTCGGGGGTCACATGGGGATCCTCGCGAAGGGAGAGCGGGCGATCGCCACGACAAACCGGAACTTCGTCGGCCGGATGGGGCACCCCGAGAGCGAGGTGTACCTGGCGAACCCCGCCGTG
>DASWBR010000054.1:0-10041 GCA_036390495.1 Candidatus Deferrimicrobiaceae bacterium
CCCTTCTCCACGCCCGCTTCCCGGTACCACTCCTTGACGGTGGCCCGCCCCTCCGTCAGGGCTTCCGACCGCTGCCGGAGCCATCGCTCCCAGTACGCCAGGTCGCGCATCCGCGCTCCTTCCCTGCCGGCTTTCCCATCATCATACACGCGGCGGGCCGGTTTCCCGCGGGGGAGGTCCCTCCCCCGCGACGGCGGCCCGCGACGGACAAGGGCCGTCGGTTTCGGGTTTGATGCGCACGCCGGTTTTGCTATAATCTCAATCCTTCCGCGGAAAGCGTGCCGAAGTGGCGGAACTGGCAGACGCGCTAGATTCAGGGTCTAGTGTGGGCAACCACGTGGGGGTTCAAATCCCCCCTTCGGCACCATTTCACCGCCTCTCCCGCGTCTCCCGCACCGCTGCCTGCCGGGCTGCCAGGGGAAACGACGGCGTCCCCTCCAGCAGGCGGGCGCGACGCGACAGAAGGCGGATCAGGGACGTCCGCCTCCTGGAGGGGACCGTGCCCTGCTCCTCCTCCCGGAGCGCCGCAAGCCGCCCACGGACTTTTTCCGCCGCCCCGGCAGGCCCCAGCAGGACGCAATCCGGGCAGATGTCGCCGTCGAGCGCATCTCCGTGGAAGAGGCGCATCCCCCTGCGGCGGACGGGATACCGTGCGCCGCAGCAGGCGCATTCGCGGGAGGGATAGCCGGGATCTTCCGAACCCGGGGGATCGAGGCGGATCCGCAGCATCTTACGGAAAGGAGGCGCCGGGAAGATTACCCCGGCTTCCCGGACGGGATCCGGACCGTCGCCAGGCAGCCGCCGCCGGGGTTGTTCCGCAGCGTGAGGGTTCCGCCGGCCTCCCCGACGAGGTGCCGCGCGACGGGTAAACCCATACCCGCGTGGTACGACTCGCAACGGGTCGTGAACCCCTGCTCGAACATCCTCTCCTCCTGCCCGGCCGGGATCCCGGGGCCCTGATCGGACACGGTGAACTCCCACCCGCCGTCGGCCTTCCCCATGGAGAGGGCAAGTCCCCCCCCCGCCGGGGCCATCGCCTCCGAACCGTTGAACAGGATAGCCAGGAGGACCAGGGCGATGTCGCACCGGTCACCCAGGAGAAGCCCCGGGGTGGCCACGGCCGGAACGGAAACCGCCACGTTGTTTCGCCCAAGGTCGTACCGCGAGAAGGTGAAAATCTCCCGGACCATCTCGCCGGGGGGGAACGCCTCGCGGGACGGGGAATGCGGGCGGGCGTACCGGGAGTAGTTCCGGATGATCGTGCCGGTCTTCTCGCCCGCCAGGAGGATCTTCCCCGCCCCGTCCCGTACCTTCTGCTCGTTCCCCGCGGAGATCTGGACGAGTTCGGAGAATCCGAGGATCACGCTCAGGTGGTTGTCCACCTCGTGGGCGACCCCCGGGATCATCCGGCCGAACAGCGCCAGGCGGTACCGCTCCACTGCCGGCCGGTCCATTTCAGATCCGCATCCCGAGGACCCCGCCGTGGCCTCTCCGCTTCGACTCGTACATCAGGCGGTCGGCGATGGCAAGGATCTGGCCGCGCTCCGCGGAATCGGGAGTGCAGGTGGCGTACCCGATGCTCGCGGTGAAGGAGATGACGGTCTCCCGGTCCGCGTCCAGGCGGACCCCCGAGATTCCCTCCGCGATGCGCCCCGCGATGATCGCCGCCGCGGGAAGATCGGTTTCCGGAAGGATGACCGCGAACTCGTCCCCTCCGTACCGCGCCGCGATGTCCGTCTTGCGAAGGTGCGCGCCGAGGGCGCCCGCCACGAGGACCAGGACCCGGTCCCCCGTCATGTGCCCGTACCGGTCGTTGATATCCTTGAAGCCGTCCAGGTCCAGCATGATGACCGACATCGGACGGCCGTACCGGCTCGAGCGCTCCAGCTCGATCCCGAGCTTCTCGTGGAACGCGCCGTGGTTGTAGAGCAGCGTGAGGGAGTCCTTCTCCGCGAGGGATTTCACGAACCCGAACAGTTCGGCGTTCTCGATCGCGATGGCGAGGTAGGTCGCCAGGACCCGCATCGTGGGCAGGATCTCCGGCTCGAAAGCGTTGGGTTCGGGGTGGTTCAGCATCAGCACCCCGATGCTCTTCCCCTTCGAGGTGAGCGGGACGCACAGGAAGGAACGGACGTCTTTCCGGATGCCCCCGTAATACAGGAAATCGGGGGACGATTTGACGTCCGGCACCCACGCGGGCTCCCCGGTGGAAAATACCTTTCCTGCGATGCCGTCCCCCGGGGCGAGGGTGAAAACCGGGGCGGAGGGGTCCGCGCTCCACCCGCCGGACGCCCGCATGACCAGCCGCTTCGCCTCGCGGGAATACAGCATGATGCAGAAATCGTTCAGCCCCAGCTTCCGCATCACCCGTTCCGGGATGATCCGGTAGAGTTCGTCGGGGTCGAGGGTTCCCGTGATGACCGTCGACACCTCGGCGATCGTCCGGAGGTACTGAACGCTGGATTCGAGGTTCCCGCGGGTCTCCTCCAGAGCCCGCCGCAGGCGCTCCACCTGCGTAAGCCGCTCCTCCCGGTCGCGGACAGCCTCCCGCAGGGTGGCCACCGAGCGCTCCATCCGGTCGGAAATCGCATCCGCGAGAGGGGCGAGGGGGCCTTTCTCCGCCACGAGGGTGTCCACGTCCGCGGTGGCGACGGCCTCCCGCAGCCGGTCGACGGGGCGAAACACGGTCCGTTCGAGAAGAAAGGCGCTGACCAGGCCCAGGGCGACCTCGCCCGCCGCCGCCGCCGCGACGAACGCGCCCCCGCCGGTCGCGGTTCCCCCAAGGATCACCGCCGCCGCGAGCGTCACGGAGATGAGTGCGCACCAGGCGAGGGCGAAAACGGCCCGCCACCCGGGTCTGGCGTGGGCCCGGAAGCCCGATAACCCGGGTATGTACCGGTCGGCCGGCATGATGGGAAATTACCATGAATTCCGATTACCGGAAACGACGGAAAGCGGATAAAATATCCGGACCCTTTCCGCGAGAGGTGCTTCATGACGGATGAGAATAATAAGACCGGCGTGTCCCCGCCGGCGACCGGATGGGACGGCGTCGAACGCCGGAAGCCGGCCGCCGAGGAATCCCCGGCCGAGACGTTCACCCCGGTTCCGGCGGACTGGCAGTCCCGCGGGGTGGCGTTCCTGATTGACCTCCTGCTGTACGCGATCCTCCACTTCGGGGGCCCGGCACTGGGTTTCGGGATTCTCGGAGGGTTTCTCGCCGTGCTCTACATCACGTTCCGGGACGGCCTCTTCCAAGGCCAGAGCCTCGGAAAAAAGATCATGGGGGTCCGGGTGGTCCACCTGGACGGCAGGCCCATCTCCTACGTGGACTCCTCTTTCCGCAACGTCCTGTTCATCGTCTACCTTCTGATTCCGCTGGCGATCGCGGTCGAGGCGGTGGCGGCGTTCCGTCAGCCAGAACGGCGGCGCCTCGGGGACCGGATCGCAAGGACGTGCGTGGTCCAGAATGCTCCCGTACCGGTGCTCGCGTAGGCGTCCGGTCCGTGCGCGGGGCACGCCCCGTCAAAAGACGGCCCCGATGCTGAAGGCAGCCGCCCCGGGGGATTCCCCGGGTTTCCGATCCAGCTTCCAGCCGTAATCGATACTGATCGGACCGACGGGGGTGATGTACCGGAGGCCGAGGCCTGCGGTTTCCCGCAGTTCGAACCTGTACGGCGGGTTGTTCCACAACCAGACGCTTCCGGCGTCCACGAAGGCCGCCGCAAGGAAGCCGTACTTGAGCGGTATCCGCATCTCCGCGTTCAGGATCAGCTGGAAGTTCCCGCCGATGGGGGACCCGTCCGGGCCGATGGGTCCCAGCTTGTCCTGCTCGAAACCGCGGACCGTCGTCCGCCCCCCGGCGAAGAACCGTTTCTGGATCGGGACTTCCGGGGTGCCGCCGTATGGCAGGATGGCACCCGCCCTCGCGGAGAGGGCGATCGAATTCCTCCTCACGACGGGGAAGTAGTAGCTCGTCTGCCCCGTCAGGGACCAGTAGTTCACCTGCGAGGCGAACAGCTGGTTCGCCAGCTCGGCCCCCGCCGACACGTACATCCCACTCTTCGGGTTGAACGGGTCGTCCCGGAAGTCGAGGACCGTCAGCCCCTGCACGGAGCCGATGTTGGCTTTCCCCTGGTCCTCCGGCGAGATGATCGCTCCGGGCTGGACGTCGAAGGTTTGGTTGCGGGAGAACCCGTACTGCAGCGTGACGGTGGACCGTTCGAGCAGCTTCTGGGTGATCCCTGCGACCACGGCGGCCTTCCGGAGGCTGAAGCTGGGACGTTCCTGGAACAGGTAGCCGGCGGTCAGGACCCCCTCCCATTTCCACCGGTCCCCCAGCACGTACGGTTCCCGCATCTGCAGCTGGTAATTCTGCTCCAGCTGTCCGACCATGATCAGCCCGGAGATGGACCTGCCGAGGCCGTCGAGGTTCCTCTCCTTCGCGAAGACCGAACCCCGGATCCCGGTCTCCGTGCCGTACCCGGCCGCGAACTCCACGTCGAAGAACATCGCCTCCTCGACCTCGACGACGAGGTCCAGCATCCGCTCCTGGGGCCTCCGGATCCGCTGCAGCCGGACGCTCTTGTAGAGCCCCGTTCCGTACACCGACTGCTGGAACCGGAGGAGGTCCGCCTCGCCCGCGAAGGCGCCTGCCGGGATCGGGTTCTCCCGAAGGACCGCCGCGGCGCGGGTCAGGAGGTTTCCCTGGACGACGACGGACCCGAGCCGGTATCTCGGTCCCTCCGTGATGGCAAACCGCGCGACCACGGTGTCCTTCCCCTCGTCGAAATCGACGGACCCGTCGATCGTCGCTTCGAGGAACCCCGAGTCCCGGTACTTCGCCCCGATCGTTTCCTGGTCCCGCTCCAGGCCGATGTAGTCGACGTATCCTCCCTCCCGGTTCCGCATCAGCCCCAGGAGCTCCGCCCGGAGGAAGTTGTCGTTCCCCGCGAAGACGATCTCCCGCAGGCGGTACCTCGTCCCCTCCTCGATGCGGACGACCATGGTGACGCCGCCTTTCCCGTCCCACACGTTGTCCACGCCGGCGATCCGCATCCGGACGTACCCTTCCTTCTGGTAAAACCCGATGATGGCGCTCAGATCCTGGCTCCACTCCTCGTCGACGAACCTGCCGGAGCCCGTGATCCAGTGGAACACTCCCCGCGGGCGGGTCGTCATCTGCCGCTCGAGGGTTTCCGAAGGGATCCCCTTGTTCCCCTCGAACCGGATGGCCCGGACGTATCCCGCCTTCCCTTCCCGGACCGTCACGACCAGGGGCACCTTCCCGTCCGCTTCCTCCTCGACGGCGACGGTGACCTCCGCCTGCAGGTACTCCTTCTCCCGGTAGAAGGACAGGAGCCGTTCCTGAACGTCGTACAATAGCGCCCCCTCCGTCGCCTCGTCGCCGTCGAACAGGCCCGCCACCCTCGACAGCTTTTCCGTCGAGAATTCCCGTACCCCTTCCCATCGGACGTCGTACCGCCGTCCCTGCACCACCGTGGCCTGCAGGCAAAGGCCACCCTCCCCGGGGCACTCCGGCGTCGCGTCCTCCACGTGGACGGTCAGGAACCCCGCCTCCTTGTATTCCCGGCGGAGACGGGTCAACCCTTCCTCCCACCGCCGGAAATCGAACGGTCTCCCGACCTCTGCCCCAAGGATTGCGGCGAGACGCTCCGGGGGGAAGAAGGTGGCGCCGGGTACGGTCAGGCTTCCCACGACCGCCGGGTCTCCTTCCTTCACTGCGATGCGGACCTTCCCCGACCCGTTGAGGGTGCTGCACGAGACCTCGACCCCGGACCGGCTCGCGGTGAATCCTTTCCGTGCGAGGAACGATCCGACCGCCTCCTCCGCCGCCACAAGGTCCCTCTCCCCGAGGAACATCCCCTTTTTCAGGCGGGATGCAGCGACGATCTGCGGCGACGTCAGCTCCTTCTGTCCCGTCACCTCGATCTCGGCGATGAACGGGACGGGCAACAGGAAGAAGAGGAGGTCCGCCTTCCCGCCCTCCTCCCGCACGTACGCCCGGATTTCGCGGAACACCGCCTTGGTGTACAGACGCCGGATGGATTCCCTCACCGCTTCCGGCGTGAGAGGGTCCCCGGGATGAAGGGTTACCAGGCCGTTCAGTTCCTCGTACGAGAGCGGATAGGGGGAGGCCACCTGGAAGGTCAGGGTGGACACGACCGGAACCGCGGCGGGGGCCGGCCGCCCGTCGGCTGCCCCCGCCGGGGCGAGAGGGAGAAGGGCGAGCCACCCCGCGAACGCCAGGGCGGCGAGCCGGCTATTCCCCGCCACGCAGCAGGTCCTTGAATTGGCGGAAGCGGTATTTTACCTTCAGGTCCCCGGAGACTTGTCCCCTCGCCTCCCCCGTGGTGCTCTCCCACGCCCCTTGCAGGTAGAGGTTCTCCCGGAGCTTCAGTTCCCCGGAGGCGGAGGTGTCCGCGGAGGTGCCCACGGAGGTCGACACGGTAACGGACGCCCGGTCCCCGAACGATTTTCCGACGACGAACCTCGGCTCGAACTGCTGGGTGGACTGCGAGAATCCGGTCTCGATGGAGAACCGGTCCAGCCCCACCGCGCTGCGGATCTTTTCGTCCACCCCGCCGACGTACGTCCCCACGGCGACCGCCGCCGCCCCGACGGCACCCGCCGACGAAGTTCCGGTGCCCGTCCCCGTGGCGCCGAGGGATTGCGTCGTGACGCCGAACGAGAGGAGGCTCACGATGTCGGTCCGGCTCAGCGGCGGGTCGGAGGAGAAATCCACCTCGGGCTTCTCGAAGGTCCCCCCGACCGTGACGGTCACGTTGTAGTTCCCTTTCTTCGTCTCGGCGCGTGCATCCAGGTGCGGGTTGTTCCTGCGGGGGTCCTGGAAATCCACGACGACCCGCTTCAGGTCGTACCGGCTGCCGTAATACTCCACGTACCCCTCGAAGATGTCGAAGGAACCGAGGATGATCACCCTGCTGGTGTCCCCCACGATCTTGAACTCCCCGCTCCCTTTGGCGTCGGCGAGGTTGTTCTTGATCCGGAGCGTGCGGTCCGCCACGACGTTGATGTCGAGCCGGATCCGGAAATCGGATTTTTCCCGCCGGGCCGCGACGTCCGCGAGCCTTTTGCTGAAGTCGACGAGCGCCCGTTCGGGGTACTGGGTCCGGGTGTAGCGCGCGGACTGGACCTCGACCTCTCCCGTGATCAGAAGGTCGTCCAGGGGGCCGAGCAGTTCCGCGTGCCCCTGCACCACGGGGTGGAAATCCTCCGGGTACGGGTACCGGACGTCCAGGAAATCCACCGAGAAGAAGAACCGCTGCCCCCCGTCCGTCGAAAGCGGCACTTCTCCCCGTCCGTCGAAGTATCCCCCCCCGGTCCTCCCCTCGAAATGTTCGAAGACGATCTTCTCCCGGCTGATGACGGCGTCCGCACGGACCGAATCGAACACCTGCCCGTATCCCGTGAACGAGAGGGTCACGCCCTCGGCGCGCCCGGTCCCGACGACCGTCGGATCGTCCCACTTTCCCGCGAGGCGGACGCCGACCGTAAGGACTCCGTCCAGGCGCTCGAACACCCCGGGGACGACGAGGCGCACCGCGGCCGCCGGCACCTTTCCGTCCAGGCGGACGTCCATGTCTCCCTTCCACGAGACCTTGCCCGCCACCTTCAACGGGTTCCCCGCCGTGACGACCGTCCCGCCCGTCCAGCGGACCCCTTCCGGGTCCATCCGGGCCGTGATGTCTTTCCCGGAGAGTTCGAGGCCCGCCTCCCGGTACCGGACCGCCTCCACGTGAACGGTACCGGTGGTCTTCTCGACGGCTCGCAGGGATCCCTCCACCTCCGCGCGGCCCTGCAGGGAGAACCGGCGCTTCCCGTCCTTCGGTGCGGCCCCGTTCGCCTCCCCGAGGGAAAAAGGACCTTCCACGCGGAAGCCCAGCGGATCCCGGAGGCTCAGGCTCCACGAGAGACGGGTGTCCGGAAACCGGGTCACGATTTCCCCCGTGAGGGATTCTCCCTTGCGCCTGCCTTCGATGCGGCAATCCTCGAAGCGCAAGTCCCCCACCGATGGGGCCATCGAACGGACGCTGGCGTGCAGCACCGGGAACGCTTCCCCCGAGACCCCCTTCCCCTCGAGGAGGTCCCCGAGTCGGATCACCCCACCTGCCTCCGAGTTCCAGGTCCCGCCGGACGGAGTGTCCGCCCGGCCGGCCGCGGCCACGAGGAAGGACGTAGGGACCTCGGTTGCCGTAACGCGGAACGTCAACGGCCAGCCGGATCCACGCTGCAACGTGCCATCCGCCGCAAGTCGTGGGGACGAGGTGGATGCGCGGAGCTTCCCTTCGGCGGGCCCGAGTTCCCCTTCGACGCGCACTCCGGAGAATTTCATCCCTCCGAGGGATAGCTCCTCCGTTTCCGCAAGGAGCCGTGGGACCTCCCATCCCCGCGGCCCTTCCCTCGCCTCGATCCGGGCGCGGACGGTGCCCCGGAGACCGGCCGTGTTCGCCTGCCGCAACAGGGAGAAGGCCTGGGCGATCTCCAGCCGGTCGATCGAAGCCGAGCCCTCCGTGCCGCCCGAAGCGGCGCTTCGCGCCTCGAACCGCACCGCGCCGTCGCCGAACGCCCCGTTCCCCCGCGCCGACCAGCGCGGCGGACCTTTCCCGCCGTCGAACTCCCCTTCCACGTTCACGTCGCGCAGCGGGACCCCGCGTACCGCCAGCTGGCGGGATCTCGCGGAACCGGAGAGCGCGAAAACGCCTTCCGCGACGGAGACGCGCAGGTCCCCTTCCGCGAACCCCTCCGCGCCCTCGAGATACCGAGGCACCTCGCCCGCATCCTTTCCGAGGGAGGCGGCGATCGCGGCTGCCCACGGGGCGCCCTCCGAAAGGTCGACTCCCCTCGCGGCAACCGAAACTTCCGCACGGGCCCGGGACGGGACGAGGAGGGAATCCACCGTCCCGGTCGCGGTGATCCGGAACGCGCGGCCCGGCACGTCCGCAACGAAGTGCACTACCCGCCCGGGCACCCCTTCCGCTTTCAGCCGGACGGGGAGCGGCGGCAACGAACGGGCGGCGAGGGAATCCGCCCGCAGGTCCACCGCGGCGCGGAGGTCGGATACGGGGCCGGAGAGTTCCCACGTCCCGTCGATTTTCTCCCACGAGAGAGGGTACGCCCACCCGTAATCCGACGACTTGCCGGCAGGAATCCCGACGGTGCCATTCGCCTGGACGGTCCGCCCGGCGAGGGACACGCTCCCCTCCCCCCGGGTTTCGGCCGCCCCCGCCCGGAGCCGGACGGAGTCGAACCGTACCACCCGGCCATCCCGCAATTCCCCCGCGGCTTCGGCGGCGAGCGGGAGCCGCAGGGAAAACCCGTTTTCGCCGGACGCGGCGGGCACCCCCACCCCTTCCGGAAGGGAAAGGGAAACGGTTCCGCGCAGACGGCCGGGACCCCCCTGCACCAGGAGGGCAAGATCCATGGAGCCGGAAAGCCGGGCCGGCGCGCCGAACGCGTCCCACGGGACATCGGACAGGGAAACCTTCCGGAGAGAGGCTTTCCCCTCCGCACTGCCGGCGGCGAAATCGTATGCGCCCGTGGCCTCGAGCGTCCCTCCCCAGATTTTCGAATGGAAACGGGCCAACCGGAGGGTCCGTCCTTCCAGGGCGAGATCCGCCTCGGCATCGCCACGGGGAATCCCGGCCAGAGCGAGGTCCCTGAGGAGAATCCGGCCCGACCCCTGCGGGCTGCCCAGCGGGCCCGCGACCGTTGCGGTGAACTCGGCTTTCCCTCCGCGGACCACGTCGCCGGCCTGCTTCGCGCCGGGCGCGCCCGCGGCGATCCAGCGCGCGAGGTCGATCTCCCCGGAGAGTTTCCCCTCGAGGGTTTCCCTTCGCGTATCGAAGACCCCGGACAGCCTCGCCGCGGAACCGTCGCCGGACACCTTCAGCCTGCGCACCCGGAGCACGCCGTCCCTGTGGAGGAGGTCTGCCTCCACCGATGCGTACGGCCAGGCGGCGGTCCCTGCGCCGGGGATCTCGAACTCCCCGGAAACCC
>DASWBR010000055.1:0-5890 GCA_036390495.1 Candidatus Deferrimicrobiaceae bacterium
TCCCGAAGAGGGACGAGGCGGGGGGTTCCTCGGAGCGAGCGTATGGAGCGAGCGGAGACCAGTGCTCCGCAGCGAGCGGAATAGCGAGTGAAGAGGAAGCCCCCCGCGAGGAACTCGCTGGAGGATTGGGACGCTAGGCGAAGGTGCGGCGGGGTTCGTGCTTGAGCAGGTCGAACCGGCAGTACGGGCAGAACTTCCACTCCTGCGAGAGGCTCTTCCGGCAACCGGGGCAGGTCGAGGAGATGGAGTAGCCGCACGCGGGGCACATGACGAACTCCGCCTCCAGCGGAGTGGCGCATTGCGGGCACGCGGAAGCGAAGTCCCCCTCGGTCTCCACCACGCGGTACACCTCGTTCACGCTGGTGACCCCGGTGAGCACCTTCTCCAGCGCGGCGCGGCCCAGCGTCACCATCCCCTTCGAGATCGCCATCTGGCGTAGTTCGTTCTCCGACGCATTCGCCGTGATCACGTCGCGTACCGGCTGGGTGAAGGGGAGGATCTCGTAGAGGCCGGTGCGGCCCTTGTACCCCGTTCCGCCGCACGCGGTGCACCCCTCGCCGCGGAAGACGGGAACGCGGGGCTTCAGTCCCAGCCGCAGGATGTCCTTTTCCGTGGGCTCCGACGGGGCCCGGCACTTCGGGCAAATCACCCGGACCAGCCGCTGGGCGACGATACCGATGATCGTGGAGGCGATCAGGTAGGACGGGACTCCGAGGTCCCGCAGGCGGGTCACCGTGGCGGCGCAGCTGTTGGTATGGATCGTGGAGAGCACGAGGTGGCCGGTCAGGGCCGCCTGGATCGCGATGTTCGTGGTGTCCAGGTCCCGCATCTCCCCCACCATGATGACGTCGGGGTCCTGCCGCAGCATCGCGCGCAGCATGTTGGCGAAGTTCAGCCCGATCTTCTCCTGGACCGCCACCTGGTTGATCCCCGCCAGCTCGTACTCGATCGGGTCCTCGATGGTGGTGATGTTGTCCTCGACGCTCTTGATCCGGTTGAGGATCCCGTAGAGCGTGGTGGTCTTCCCGGACCCCGTGGGCCCGGTGACCAGGATGATCCCCTGGGGACGGCCGATGATGTCCTCCATCTTCACCAGCTCCGGCGGGGAGAATCCGAGGGACTCCAGCGGGATGCCCGCGTTCACCGAATCGAGGATCCGGATGACCACCTTCTCGCCGAAGGAGGCGGGCACGGTGGAGACCCGCAGGTCGAGGTTGCGCCCCCCCACCCGCACGCTGATCCGGCCGTCCTGGGGGAGCCTCTTCTCCGCGATGTCCATGTTCGCCATGATCTTCACGCGGGAGATCACGGCTCCCTGGACCCACTTCGGCAGCTCCATCGACTTCCGCAGGATCCCGTCGACGCGGTTGCGGATCTGGAGGTTCGTCCGCGTCGGCTCGGCGTGGATGTCCGACGCTCCCTGGTCCACCGCCTCCGCGATGATGAGGTTCACCATCCGGATGACGGGGGCGGCCTCGCTCTTCTTCCGGAGGTCGTCCAGGTCCTTTCCCTCGCCTTCCCCGGCTTCCTTGTGCACCACCTCGACCCTCCGTTCGTCCGCGATGTCCTGGACGATGGTGCTCAGGGAGGCCCCGAGGTGGTAATGCTGGTCGATGGCCCAGAGGATGTCCGAGCGGGGGGCGAGGAATGGCCTGATGGTGTACCCGGAAGCGAACCGGACGTCCTCGAACGCCTCGAAGCTCAACGGGTCCGCCATCGCGAGGTGGAGTTCCTTCTGGTCGATCGCGACGGGGACGATGAAGTGTTTCCGGGCGATTTTCTCCTGGATGAGATCGATCGCCTGGGGCTCCACGGGGGTGTTCTTCAGGTCGATCGACGGGATGCCGAGCTGGAGCGAGAGGGCCTGGGTGATGTCGGTCTCCGTGGCCAGGCCGAGGGCGACGATCGTATCCCCGAGCTTTCCCCGCCGGGACCGCTGCTCCGACAGGGCGCGGGTGAGGTCCCCCTCGGTGAGGAGGCCGGTCTCCACGAGGAATTCCCCGAACCGCTTCTTCCGCATCCAGCTATTGCCCCTGATTCCTGGTTGGGCGCGATGGAACCGGATACCCCGCCCGCTTGTCAATAATAAGACGACGGAGCGGGAAACCGCAACATGTAGTAAAAATGCGTGGCGAAACCCACCCGGGTCGCCGGCATCGTACATGCAGAAAGGAGGGGGGGTCATGGAGAACGGGAAGAGGATGCGCTGCCCCCGGTGCAACGGAGCCATGGTGTTCGAGCGGTTCCAGGACATGCTGGATCTTTTCTACGCCTGGCGTTGCGTCAATTGCGGAGAGATCGTGGACGCCGTGGTCGCGAGGAACCGGGAACCGGAGCGGAAGCCCAAGAAGCGTGCGGTGGGCGAGTAAGCCCTTTAAATATTTGATATAAATGTTCTTTTGGCGATGTTGACAGGGCCGTCCCGGGTGTGGTACCGTGCTGGCAATTTTCCTGAATTTTCATGCAGGGAGGCGCGGTGCCTTCGCTTCGGCGGGACCAGCATCTGTTCGTATTCCGGGTGGGCTATGCCGGGCGGCACATCGAGTTCCGGGTCGGGCGGACCACGGCGATCGTCGCCGCGTCCGTCCTCGGCGTCCTCTACGTCCTTCTCACCCAGGGAATCTACGACATCCGTGACAATATCTCGAAATTACGGGAGTTGCGGGCTCTCCGCGAGCGGGTCACGGAGCAGGACCTCGCCCTTTACCAGTTGCACACGAAGTTCGAGGGGTTGGTGGCGGAAGTCGAGCGGTTGCGGGCGATGGACCACCGGGTGGAATCCCTGACCAGGGTGAACGAATCTCTCCGGAGTGGGGAGGGTGCGGGCGTCGGCGGTGCAGAGACTCCCGAGGGCTCCGCGGCCCACCGGCTGGACCGGCTCCTGGACCTGGAATTCGACCGGATGCGGAAGGCCATGCTGGTGGACGTGAAGGATCTGGACCTCATCGGGGAAAAGCTCGACTCCCGCCGCCTGATCCTGGAGAGCGTGCCCCGCGGGTGGCCGGTCCGCGGGATGCTCTCGTCCGGGTTCGGCGTCCGCACCTCCCCGTTTACCGACACCCCCGTGTTCCACCACGGGATGGACATCGTCGCCCGCGCCGGGACGCCGGTGATTGCATCCGCCTCCGGGACGGTGGTGAAGAGCGGATTCGAGGCGCTCCTGGGGAACGTGGTCGTGCTGGACCACGGATCCGGGTATCGCTCGGTCTACGCCCACATGTCCGAACGCGCCGTGGAGGAGGGGGCTTTCGTGTCCAAGGGGGAGAGCCTGGGCAAAGTCGGTAATTCGGGGCGGACCACGGGACCGCACCTGCATTACGAGGTCCGTGTGAACGGCCTCCCCGTGAATCCCGCCCGCTTCCTGAACTGAAGGGCGCAGAAAGAGCGGGCACCGCAGCCCCGGGGGGATTCCCCGACGGGGCGCTTTTTTTTGGACCAAACGTCGTTTCACCCGGGGGAACCCCTCGATGATCGGGAATTTTCTGAAAAAGGTGTTCGGCACCTCGAACGAACGGATGCTCGACCGGATCCGGCCGGTCGTCGACCGAATCAACTCCCTGGAGCCTTCGTTCCGCTCCCTTCCGGACGACGCGCTGGCGGCGAGGATCTCCGCGTACCGGGAGCGCGCCGGCAACGGGGAATCCCTCGACGCGCTCCTCCCCGAAGCGTTCGCCGTCGTCCGCGAGGCGGGGAGGCGGGTCCTCGACATGCGGCACTTCGACGTCCAGCTGGTGGGAGGGGTCGTCCTCCACGAGGGGCGGATCGCGGAGATGCGCACCGGCGAAGGGAAGACGCTGGTGGCCACCCTCCCCGTCGTCCTGAACGCCCTGACCGGCCGCGGCGTTCACCTCGTCACGGTGAACGACTACCTGGCGAAGCGGGACGCGGAATGGATGGGCCGGCTGTACCGGTTCCTCGGATTGTCCGTCGGGGTCATCGTCCACGGGATGGACGACGCGGAGCGGCAGGCCTCGTACCGGTGCGACGTCACCTACGGGACGAACAACGAGTTCGGCTTCGACTACCTCCGGGACAACATGAAGTTCCGCCTCGAGGACATGGTCCAGAGGGATCTGCACTACGCGATCGTGGACGAGGTCGACTCGATCCTCATCGACGAGGCGCGGACCCCGCTCATCATCTCGGGCCCCGCGGAGGAGTCCACCGAGTTCTACGTCCGGGTGAACTCCGTCATCCCCTTCCTCAAGAAGGATGCGGACTACAAGGTCGACGAGAAGGCGCGCCAGGTGCTCCTCACCGAGGAGTCGGGAATCCCCAAGATCGAGCGGCTCCTGTCCGTGGAAAACCTCTACGATCCGCGCAACATCGAGATCCTCCACCACGTCAACCAGGCGCTGAAGGCCCACGTCCTGTTCCACCGGGACGTGGACTACATGGTCAAGGACGGCGAGGTGGTCATCGTCGACGAGTTCACCGGGCGCCTGATGCCCGGTCGGCGCTGGTCCGACGGGCTGCACCAGGCGGTGGAGGCCAAGGAGGGGGTCAAGGTCGAGAACGAGAACCAGACGCTGGCCACCATCACCTTCCAGAACTACTTCCGCATGTTCGACAAGCTCGCCGGGATGACCGGCACCGCGGACACGGAGGCGGCCGAGTTCCAGCAGATCTACAAGCTGGGGGTCACCGTCATCCCGACGAACCGGCCGATGGTCCGGGAGGACCTCTCCGACCAGATCTACCGGACGGAACGGGAGAAGTTCCAGGCGGTGCTGGACGAGGTGAGGGAGCTGCACGCCGCGGGGCGGCCCGTGCTGGTCGGCACCGTGTCCATCGAGAAGTCCGAACGCCTTTCCGGCCTGCTGACGCGCAACGGCATCCCCCACAACGTGCTGAACGCCAAGCACCACGAGAAGGAGGCGCAGATCATCGCGGAGGCCGGGCAGCCCGGGAAGGTGACCATCGCCACGAACATGGCGGGCCGCGGGGTGGACATCAAGCTCGGCGCGGGGGTCGTGGAAAAGGGCGGCCTGCACATTGTCGGAACGGAGCGCCACGAGTCCCGCCGCGTGGACAACCAGCTCCGGGGCCGCGCGGGCCGGCAGGGGGACCCGGGATCCTCCCGATTCTACCTCTCCCTGGAAGACGACCTGCTCCGGATCTTCGGGTCCGACCGGATCTCCCCGATCATGGAGAAGCTGGGGATGGAGGAAGGGGAGCCGATCGAGCACCCCCTCATCAACAAGGCGGTGGAGAACGCCCAGAAGAAGGTCGAGGCGCACAACTTCGACATCCGGAAGCACCTCCTCGAGTACGACGACGTGATGAACCGGCAGCGTACGGTGATCTACGACATGCGCCGCGAGCTGTTCCAGAGCGAAAACCTGCGGGACCTCGTCTTCGAGTTCGCCGGCGAGCTGGCGGAGGAGATGACGGCGCGGTTTTCCGACGAGAAGACCCACCCCGAGGAGTGGGACCTGGAGGGGCTGTCGACCGCCGTGCACGCCCAGTTCGGCTTCCGTCCGGAGTTGCCGGACCCGGGAGCCTCGAAGGTCACCCCCTCCGACCTGGCCTCCCGGATCCGGGAGGGGGCCGAGGCGTTTTACGCGCGCAAGGAAGCCGAATACGGGACCGACGCGATGCGGTACCTCGAGCGGATGTTCCTCCTCTCGACCGTCGACGCCCTCTGGAAAGACCACCTCCTGTCGATGGACCACCTGAAGGAGGGGATCGGCCTGCGGGGGTACGCCCAGAAGGATCCGCTCAAGGAGTACCAGCGGGAAGGATTCGACCTCTTCTCCGACCTGGTCTACCGCATCAAGGAGGAGTCGCTCCGGCGCCTCTTCCTGGTCAAGGTGCAGCGGGAGGAGGAGGGAGTAAAGCTTCCGGCCCGGGAGGCGGCGCGCAAGCCGGCCCGTGTGGCCCTTAACCG
>DASWBR010000056.1:0-9587 GCA_036390495.1 Candidatus Deferrimicrobiaceae bacterium
GGGGAACTTCGGCTCGGTGGACGGCGACTCCGCGGCGGCGATGCGGTACACCGAGGTCCGGATGGCGAAGGTGGCCGGGGAGCTCCTCTCCGACCTCGACAAGGAGACCGTCGAGACGGTCCCCAACTACGACGGCTCCCTGCAGGAGCCGAGGGTCCTCCCCTCCCGCGTCCCGAACCTCCTGGTGAACGGGAGCGCCGGCATCGCCGTCGGGATGGCGACCTCCATCCCGCCGCACAACCTCGGGGAGGTGATCGGGGCGCTCCTCGCCCTGATCGGGGACCCCGACATCTCCATCGACGCGCTGATGCAGCACATCCCCGCCCCCGACTTCCCCACCGGCGGGATCCTCTACGGGCTGGACGGGGTGCGCGACGCGTACCGCACGGGCCGCGGCAGCGTCCAGATCCGCGCCCGGGCGTTCGTCGAGAAGGCGAAGAAGGGGGACCGCGAGTCGATCGTCATCACCGAGATCCCGTACCAGGTGAACAAGTCCCGGCTCATCGAGCGGATCGCGGAGCTGGCGCGCGACAAGGAGATCGAGGAGATCTCCGACATCCGGGACGAGTCGGACCGCGACGGCATGCGCGTGGTGGTGGAGCTGAAGAAGGACGCGGTGGCCGAGGTCGTCCTGAACAACCTGTACAAGGCCACCCAGATGCAGATCTCCTTCGGCGTGCAGCTGCTGGCCATCGTCCAGAACCGGCCGCGGACGATGAACCTGAGGGAGCTCCTCGAGGAGTTCCTCGCCTTCCGGAAGGAGGTCGTCACCCGCAGGACGTTGTTCCTGCTGCGGAAGGCGGAAGCCCGGGAGCACATCCTCCTCGGCCTGAAGATCGCGCTGGACAACCTCGACGCGGTCATCAAGCTGATCCGCGCCTCGAAGGACCCGAAGGAGGCGAAGGAAGGGCTGATCGCGAAGTTCGGCCTCTCGGAGATCCAGGCGCAGGCGATCCTCGACATGCGGCTGCAGCGGCTCACGGGGCTGGAGCGCGAGAAGATCCTGCAGGAGCTGAAGGAGGTGCGCGAGGAGATCGCCCGGCTGAAGAAGATCCTGGCCGAGGAGGCCGAGCTGCTGCGCGTCATCGGGGAGGAGTTCCGGGAGATCCGGGACGCCTACGGGGACGCGCGACGCTCGGAGATCCAGCGGGAGACGAAGGACCTGCGGCTGGAGGACCTGATCGTGGACGAGGAGATGGTGGTCACCGTCTCCCACACCGGGTACATCAAGCGGAACCCGATCAGCCTCTACCGGACGCAGCGCCGCGGCGGGCGCGGGAAGGTCGGCATGGGGACCAAGGAGGAGGATTTCGTCTCCATGCTCTTCATCGCCTCGATGCACTCCTACGTCATGTTCTTCTCCGACCCGGGGAAGGTGTACTGGCTCAAGGTCCACGAGCTGCCGGAGGCGGGCCGGGCGTCAAAGGGGCGCGCCATCGTGAACCTTCTCTCCCTTGCCCCGGGGGAATCGGTGGCCACGATCCTCCCCGTGCGCGAGTTCACGGAGGGGAAGTTCGTGGTGATGGCCTCGGAGCATGGGATCATCAAGAAAACGGAGCTGATGGAGTATTCCCGGCCGCGGGCAGGCGGGATCATCGCCATCGGGCTGAACGAGAAGGACCGGCTGATCGCCACGGCGATCACCACGGGACAGGACGAGGTGTTCCTCTCCACCCGGCAGGGGATGTCGATCCGGTTCCACGAGGAGGACGTCCGCCCGATGGGGCGCGCCGCGACGGGCGTGCGGGGAATCGACCTCGAGGAAGGCGACGCGGTCGTGGGGATGGACATCCTCCGGCCCCAGGGCACGATGCTCTCCGTCACGGAGAACGGGTACGGGAAACGCACGGCGGTCGAGGAGTACCGGAACCAGACCCGCGGCGGAAAGGGCGTGATCACCCTGAAGGTGACGGAGAAGACCGGTTCGGTGGTCGGCGTCTGCCAGGTCGCGGACGCGGACGAGGTGATGCTGGTCACCGACGGCGGGAAGATCATCCGCATGGCGGTGGGGGAGATCCGGGTGATCGGCCGGAACACGCAGGGCGTCCGGCTCATCGGGCTCTCGGAGGAGGAGCGGGTCGCCTCCATCGCGCGGCTGGCGGAGAAGGAAGAGTGACGGGTGGCGCTCCGGGGGGCCGGGAGGCGGCGTAGCCTTCTACTGCTCCTGCCGTGCGCGCTGCTGCTCCTTCCGGCTGCGTGCGCCGACCCGGCGCGGGAGCGGTACGGGAAGGCGGAGAAGGACCTGCAGTACCGGCGCATGGAGGAGGCCCTGGCGGGGTACCGGTCGCTCGCGCGGGAGTTCCCCCAGTCGCGGTACGCGCCCGCCGCCCTGCTCCGGCAGGGGGACCTGTACGGCGCGTACTACCGGAACTTCCCCGCGGCGCTGGAGGCGTACGACTCCCTCGTGTTCAACTACCCGAAGGCGGCCGAGGCCCCGAAGGCGCTGGTGCGGACGGCGGAGATCCACCTCTTCCAGTACCTCGATGCCGCCTCCGCGGCGTCGGATCTGGAACGCGTCCGGAAGGAGTACGCGCGCTTCGAGGAGATGGACGAGGCGCTGTTCCTCCTGGCGCGGGCGTACGGCGGGACGCGGGACGGGGAGCGGCAGGCGGCGGTACTCTCCGAGCTGATGGAGCGGTACCCCAAGTCGGCGCGGGCCGGGGAGGGGCGGTGGATGCTGGCGTACGCCTTGCTGGGGCAGCGCCGGTACGCCGAGGCGGACCGGGAGTTCCGCAAGCTGCTGTACCTCGCGGCGGACCGCAAGGCGGCGGCGCAGGCCCGCTGGGGAGTGGCCCAGTCCCTTGAGGGGATGGGGGACCTGGCCGGCGCGCTCGCCCAGTACGAGGCGCTGCGGGGGGAGTGGGAGGACCCGGAGTACATCGAGGGGAAGATCGGGCGGCTCTCGAAGCGGGTGCGGAAGCCGTGACGGCGGAAGGAGCGGGCCGTTGAGCGGGGAGCGGAAGGAGTCGGTCGCGGTCGTTGGAGCCGGATCGTGGGGAACGGCGTTCGCCGTCCACCTCGCGGAGCGGCACCCGGACGTCTCCCTCTGGGCGTACGAGGCGGAGGTGTGCTCGGGCATGCTCCGGTCCCGCGAGAACCGGGCGTTCCTGCCCGGCGTGCCCCTCCCCGCCGCCGTGCGGCCCACGAACGACCTCGCTGCGGCGGTGTCGGGGAGGACGGTGGTGGCGTTCGCGGTGCCTTCCCACCACCTCCGGGACGTCGCCTTGCGGGCCGCGCCGCACCTGTCGCGCGAGGCGTGCCTCGTGTCGCTGGCCAAGGGGGTGGAGAACGGGACGCTGCGGCGGATGTCGGAGCTCCTCGCCGAGGCGTCCCCGGCCCACGGCCCGTGCGTGGCGGCCCTTTCGGGCCCCACCTTCGCGCGGGAAGTGGCGGAGGGGAAGCCCACGGGAGCCACGGTGGCGGCCCGGGACCTGGCCGTCGCCCGCCGGCTCCAGCACGCGCTGGCGGGGTCCCGGTTCCGCGTCTACGCCGACGACGACGTGGTGGGGATCGAGATCGGCGGGGCGCTGAAGAACGTGATGGCCCTCGCCGCCGGGATGGCCGACGGGCTCGGGTTCGGGCACAACGCCCGGGCCCTCCTCATCACTCGGGGGCTGGCGGAGATCGCGCGCCTCGGAGTCCGTCTCGGGGCGCACCCGCAGACGTTCGCGGGGCTCTCCGGGATGGGGGACCTGGTGCTCACCTGCACCGGCGACCTCTCCCGGAACCGGACCGTGGGGGTGCGGGTGGGCCGGGGGGAGCCGATCGGGGAGGTGCTCGCGGGGATGACGATGGTGGCGGAAGGGGTCCGGACCGCCCGGTCCGCGGTGGAGCTGTCCCGCCGCACCGGGGTCCCCCTTCCCATCTCGGAGCAGGTGTACCGCATCTTATACGAAGGGAAGGACGCCCGGGAGGCGGTGACGGAGCTGTTCGCCCGGGCGCTGAAAACGGAGAAAGAGTAGGGCGATGGAGAAGACGCAAACCGCCCTGAAGGCGGAGATCCGGGGACTCCTTTCGAAGCGCAACGCCATCCTGCTGGCCCACAACTACCAGAGGGACGAGGTGCAGGAGATCGCCGACATCACGGGCGACTCGCTGGGGCTCTCCCAGGAGGCGGCGAAGACGCAGGCGGACGTGATCGTCTTCTGCGGCGTCCACTTCATGGCGGAGAGCGCCTCCATCCTGTCCCCCGGCAAGACCGTCCTTCTGCCGCGGGAGGACGCCGGGTGCCCGATGGCGGACATGATCGCGGGCCCGGACCTCGCGGCGTACCGGAAGGAGCACCCCGATGCGGTCGTGGTGACCTACGTCAACTCGTCCGCGGAGGTGAAAGCCCTCTCGGACGTCTGCTGCACGTCGGGAAACGCGGTGAACGTGGTCCGCTCGATCCCTCCGGGAAGGGAGATCTTCATGGTCCCCGACCGGAACCTGGCGCACTGGGTGCAGAAGGTCTCCGGCCGGCGGCTCACCTGGTGGGACGGCTACTGCCCCACGCACGAGCGGCTGACCCTTGCGGCGGTGACGAGGGCGAAGGAGGTGCACCCCGACGCGCAGCTGATCGTCCACCCGGAGTGTCCGCCGGAGGTGGTGGAGATGGCGGACGCGGTCCTCTCGACGGCGGGGATGTACGGCTACTGCCGCCGCTCCCCGGCGAAGGAGTTCATCATCGGGACGGAGATGGGGATCCTGTACCGGCTGCGCAAGGAGAACCCCGGCAAGCGGTTCCACATCGCCTCGCGCACCCTCATCTGCCCGAACATGAAGCTGACGACCCTCGAGGACATCCGGGACTCCCTCGAGACGATGACGCCGGTGATCCGCGTTCCGGAGGAGGTCCGCGTCCGGGCGAAGGCTGCCCTCGACGCGATGCTCGCCGTCCCCCGCGACGCCGCGTGAGTTCGCTGGCGGGGGACACTCTTCCCCTTCATCCCCGGTGAAAACCAAAAACGAAGAGTATCCCCCTAAACGGGTTTAGACATGTCCCCCTCTACCCTGCCAACGCTTTCTTTCGAGCACGTCGCGCTCGCGCTCGCGAAGGGGGAGCCGCCGCCGTGCGTCCAGTGGATGCGGGTCCCGCCGGGCGCCCGCGCGTTCCTGTCCGCGCGGCTGTTCCGCCGCCTCGGGAGAACCGTGCTCTACCTGTGCGCCGACGAGAAGGAGGCGGAAGAGGCGTCCCGGGAGCTTTCGGCGTACCTGGGCGCCGGCGCGGTGGCGGCGTTCCCCTCCGTCGAGGCGGCTCCGTACGAGCCGATCTCCCCATACCTTCCGGCGGTGCACGAACGGATGCGCGCGCTCCGCCGCCTCCTTTCGGGACCGCCCGCCGTCGTGGTGGCTTCCGCCGCCTCGGCGGTGTCGAAGACGCTGCCGCCGGAGGCGTTCCTCGACGCGGTGGCGTCCGTCTCCCCCGGCGACACCCTCGACGTCGACGCCTTCTCCGCCCGCCTCGTCGCCCTCGGGTACGCGCGTCTCCCCGCGGTGGCCGACCCCGGGGACTTCGCCGTGCGCGGGGGGATCGTGGACGTCTACAGCCCCGCCCATCCGCTCCCGGCCCGGCTGCTGCTGGACGACGAACAGGTCGAGTCGGTGCGGTGGTTCCACCCCGGGACGCAGCGGACCGTCCCTTCGGGGGCCGTGGTGCCGGGGGAGGCCGGGGCGGAAGGGCGGCTTCTCGTCCTGCCGTGCTCCCAGGTGATCACCCGGCAGGAGCACCTCGGCGCCGCCCTGGCAGGGCGGGAGGACCATCCGTGGGCGGACCCGCTTCGCCAGGGGATCCGGTTCCACGGCGCGGACGCCCTCCTGCCGAGGCTCTACGGCCGCGCCGCGACGGTCTTCCCGTACCTGCCGGAAGGGACGGTGGTCGTGTCGGTGGACTCCGTCTCCTGCCTGGCCGCCGCAAGGACCGCCTTCGCGGAGGCCGAGGAGAACCACGCCCTGGCCGGGGAGGAGGCGGGATTCCCGGCGCCGGAGGAGCTGGTCGCGCCGGAAGAGGAGTTCCTCGCGGCGCTCAACGGCGTGCTGCTCCTCGCCTTCGACGGAATCGAGGTCCCGCCGTTCGGACGGAAGGAGCCGCTGCGGGGGGACGCGGATGTGGACGGGAACGAGGACATCCGCCGCAGCACGGCCACCGCCTCCTCCGAGGGGCTCCTCTACCCGCTTGCCGGCGAGGCGAAGGCGTGGTGGAAGCGGGGGGAACGGTTCGTCCTCTCGTCCCTTTCCCCTTCGCAGACGGACCGGATGGAAGACCTGCTCTCGCGGTACGCCCTGCCGCTGACGCGGGTCGACACCCTCCGCGAGGCGCTCGCGCGGGAACGCGGGGTGTTCCTCTGCGTGTCGGAGGTGACCCGGGGGTTCCGGGCGCCGGAGCACGGCGTGGCGGTGGTCACGGAGAGCGAGATCTTCGGGGAGAAGACCCGCGTCCGCCGGGCGCGCCGCGAAGCGGCCGCCGTCCCCGAGGAGTTCTCCCTCGCCGACCTGCGGGTGAACGACCCGGCGGTGCACGTGGACCACGGCATCGGGATCTACCGCGGCCTGCTGCGGCGAAAGGCCGGGGGGACGGAGGGGGATTTCCTCGTCCTCGAGTACGCCGGGGGCGACCGGCTCTTCGTCCCGGTGGACAAGATGTCCCGGGTGCAGCGGTACGTTGCGGCCGAGGACGCCCGCGCCCAGCTCTCGCGCCTGGGCGGAACGGCGTGGCAGCGGGCGAAGAAGAAGGTGCGCGACGAGCTGCTGGCGATGGCGCAGGAGCTGGTGGACCTGCAGGCGCGCCGCCAGGTCGCGGAGAAGCACCCCGTCGCCCCCCCGGATGCGGTCTTCCGCGAGTTCGAGGCGGCGTTCCCGCACGAGGAGACGGCCGACCAGGAGCAGGCGATCCGCGAGGTGCTCTCGGACCTGGCCTCCGGGCGGCCGATGGACCGGCTGGTGTGCGGCGACGTGGGGTACGGGAAGACCGAGGTGGCCATCCGGGCCGCCTTCAAGGTGGTGATGGACGGCCGGCAGGCGGCGGTCCTGGTCCCCACGACCGTCCTCGCGGAGCAGCACTACCAGACCTTCGCGCGCCGGCTCGCGGGATACCCGGTGCGGGTGGCGAACCTCTCCCGCTTCCGGGCGCCGAAGGAGCAGGCGGAGGTCGTCCGGGGGCTCTCGAAGGGAACGGTGGACGTCGTCATCGGCACGCACCGCCTCCTGCAGAAGGACGTGAAGTTCGCGGACCTCGGGCTGGTGGTGATCGACGAGGAGCAGCGGTTCGGCGTGGCGCACAAGGAGCGGCTCAAGAAGATGCGCGCCACGGTGGACGTGCTGACCCTTTCGGCCACGCCGATCCCGCGCACCCTTCACATGGCGTTCTCCGGGATCCGGGACGTGAGCCTCATCGCCACTCCGCCGGAGGACCGGCTCTCGATCCGCACGTTCGTCCTCCCGTTCGCGGGGGAGACGATCCGCGAGGCGGCGGAGCGGGAGATCCGCCGGGGGGGACAGGTCTTCTTCGTCCACAACCGCGTCATGACCCTGCCGGCGATGGAGCGGTACCTGCGGGAGCTTCTCCCCGACGCGCGGATCGCGGTGGGGCACGGCCAGATGGACGAGGAGACCCTCTCCCGGGCGATGGACGACTTCGCCGCCCGCCGCGCGGACATCCTGCTGTGCACCGCCATCATCGAGGCGGGGCTGGACCTTCCCAACGCGAACACGATCCTGGTGAACCACGCCCACCGGTTCGGGCTGGCGCAGCTGTACCAGCTCCGGGGCCGGGTGGGGCGCGACCGGCACCGGGCGTACGCGTACTTCCTCGTGCCGAAGGACGTGGCCCTGACGCGGGACGCGACGAAGCGCCTCGCGGTGCTCACCGAGCTGACGGAATTGGGGTCGGGGTTCAAGATCGCCTCCCACGACCTCGAAATCCGCGGGGCGGGGAACCTGCTGGGGAAGGACCAGTCCGGCCAGATCCACCAGGTGGGGTACGAGCTGTACACGCAGCTTCTCTCCGAGGCGGTGGCGGAGCTCTCCGGGAGGGCGTCGGCGCAGGAGGAGGAGCCGGAGCTCGAGCTGCGGATCCCGGCGTTCCTGCCGGACGACTACATCCCCGAGGCGGGCGTCCGGCTGGAGTTCTACCGGAAACTTTCCCTCGCGAGGACGGTCGACGCGGCGGACGAGGTCGAGATGGCGCTCCTGGACCGGTTCGGACGGCTCCCGGCCCCCGCGAGGGCGCTGTGCGACCTGGCGCGGCTGCGCGCGGGAATGCGGGCTGCGGGGATCGCGGAGCTCAAGCGGGGGGACGGGATCCTCTTCCTCTCCCTTTCGCCCCACGCGACGTTCGACCGCGGGCTGCTGGTGAAGTGGGTGACGCGGGAGCGGAAGACGTTTTCCTTCGTCCGCGGCGAGGTCCTGGCGGTGCGCCTGCCGGGGGAGGCGCCGGAGGAGGTCCTCCACGCGGCGAAAAACCTGTTGAACCGCTTCGGTACGGGCAGTAGCATATGAACTCCAGTGCTTCCCGGCTACAATTTTTCGGCAAGGAGAGCCATTCCATGCGTAATGTATCGGTTTTGTGCGGGATTTTCCTGATCGCCGCGGCGTGCGGCACCCCCCCCGGAACGGGCCAGGGTCGGGTGTACGCCCTGGTGGACGGGGACCCCATCACCGAGGCCACGCTCCAGAAGGAAGTGGAAGGGCTGCCCCCCTACGTCCGGCCGATCCTCGAGACGCCGGCGGGTCGGGCGCAATTCCTCGAGAGCGTGATCACGCGGGACCTCCTGCTGCGGGAGGCGCTGCGGCGCGGCATCGACCGGCGCAGCGACGTGGCCGACCGCGTGTCGATGGCGCGGAAGTCGATCGTGCTGGAGGCGCTGCTCCGGGATGTGGCGGAAAAGGCGCCGGGCCTGAGCGACGAGGCGCTGCGCAAGAGCTACAGCGAGAACGCGGCGCAGTTCCAGGTCGGGGAGCGCGCGAAGGTGAGCCACATGCTCTTCCGCGACAAGGCGAGGGCGGAAGAGATGGCCCGGCGCGCGAAAGCGGGGGAGCCGTTCGAGGGGCTGATGAAGGAGGTGGGGAGCCGCGACGGCGAGGTCGCCGCGGACCTGGGGGACATCGAGCGGGGGAATTTCGTGAAGGAGTTCGAGGCCGCCTCCTTCTCCGCCCCGCCCGGCAGCGTCGTGGGGCCGGTGAAGACCACCTACGGGTGGCACGTGATCAAGGTGTACGAGCGGAAACCCGCGGGGGTCCGTTCCTTCGAGGAGGTGAAGCCCCAGCTGCTGGCGGAGCAGCGGGAGCGCGCGCAGCGCGACGCGTTCGAGTCGCTGATCGCCGACCTGCGGAAGTCGTCGAACGTCCGCGTGCTCGTGAAGATGGAGGAGGGGGCGGCGAAGCCGGCCCCCGCGCCGGGCGCGCCGAAGGAGGCCCCGATGCCCGAAGCTGGGGGAAAGCCCGCCCCCGGCGGGACGGGGTACTGATGCAGCCTAGGGGGACACCCTTCGGTTCTGGTTTTCGCCGGGGATGAAGGGGAAGAGTGTCCCCCCCGCCAGTGGGTAGGAACGTCCTCCGCCATGAGGGGATTGCGGCGAGAGTCGCGCTGGTCGCGGCGCTCGCCGCGCTGC
>DASWBR010000057.1:0-2135 GCA_036390495.1 Candidatus Deferrimicrobiaceae bacterium
CTTCCACGACCGGAGGAACCGCCGCAGCCAGCGGATGGAGACGACGTCCAGGTAGTTGGTCGGCTCGTCCAGCAGCAGGAGGTCCGCGCCCGAGAGGAGCACCCGGGCAAGGTTGAGCCGGACCTGAAACCCTCCGGAGAGTCCCTCCGGGCGGAGGGACCGGTCCTCCTCTCCGAAGCCCAGGCCGGTCAGGACGGCCCTCGCCCGGTACGTCTCGTCCGTTCCGTCCTCCCGCGGCGGGAGGGCGGAGGCCGCCTCTTCCAGCGCCGTGCCGTGCCGAAACACGAGGTGTTGGGCGAGGTGCCCGATGCGGTACCCCGGCGGCACGACCACCGATCCCGCGTCCGGCTCCTCCTCGCCGAGGAGGATCCGGAACAGCGTGGTCTTGCCGGTCCCGTTGCGCCCGACCAGCCCGGCCCGCTCCCCGGGGGCCACCTGGAAGGAGGCGTCCTCGAAGAGGATCTGGCCCCCGTACGCCTTGGAAAGATTGACAACGTTCAACATGGCGAAGCGGGGATACGTCACCCTCCGGACGGTCCCGGCGCTCCCCCTTCTCCCGCCTTCGGGTCCTCCTCCCGGCTGCTTCCCGCGGGGTTCCCTTCCCCGCCCGGAACCGACGAGACCCGGAACGCGCCGGGGACGTAATCCCGCGGCAGGTAGGAGCCGGGGACCGTCGTCCGGTTCCCGTCCCGGAGCTGGGTGTAGTGGGGGGACATGATCTCAACCCCCGCCTCGTTGAAGGTGTCCTGGATATAGCGGTGCAGCGCCGAGTACGTCTGCACCATCTGCCGGGGATCGTCGGTGTGCGCGTTCAGCTCGTACGTCACGTAGAAGTCGTTGAGGGCAGTCTGGAGCACGAACGGCTTCGGTTCCACGAGGATGCACGGCGTCTTCCGGGCCGCCTCGATCAGCAGCTCGTGGACCGTCCGCCACGGGGCGTCGTACCCGATCGTGACGGAGGTGTGGAGGATGAGCCCCTCTTCCTTCGCGCGGGCGCTGTAGTTCACGATGTGGGCGTTCAGCACCATCGAGTTGGGGACCGTGATGTCCTCGTTCTTGATGGTCCGGATGTGGGTCACCAGGAGCCCCTGGTCGATCACGTCCCCTATCGTGTCGCCGATCCGGACCCGGTCCCCGACCTTGAACGCCCGCATGTAGGTGATGCTCAGGCCCGCCATCGCGTTCGAGATCGTCGAGGTGGAGCCGAGGGAAAACAGGACGCCGAGGAAGATGGAGACCCCTTTGAACGCCTCCGACTTGGAGCCGGGGATGAACGGAAAAGCGACGGTCAACGCGAAGGCGAGGATGAAGAAGCGGACGATCTTGAAGGTGGGGATCGCCCAGTCGGCGTAGAAGCCGGAGAAAACGATCCGCCCCCTCTCCACCTCGTCGAAGAAGAACCGGGTGAATTTATTGACGTAGTGGGTAATGACCGCGATGAACGCCAGCACGAACAGGTCGGGCAGGGCGGCCAGGATCGCGGCACCGAACTTCCGCAGCGGGTCGAGGATGTAGCCGATGATCGCCGCAGAGATACCGCGCGTCCACGGGAAAAGGCTCAGCATGTAGAGGAGCCAGGAGTAGACCAGGAGGGCGGTCGTGAGGATGCGGAACCACCGGATCAGGGAGTTGAGGAACCCCATGAGCCGGGTTGCCCCGAGGAGCTCGTACGACCCGATCTGGACGGAGCGGATCCGCGTCCCGCTCCATTCCCGGATCCTGGCGTAAATCCGGGGAAACAGGTAGTGGTACAGCAGGAGGATGACGACCAGAACCCCGGTCGCCACGACCCCGTATATCGCCGCGAGCAGCAGGCTTCGGAAGCTGTATTCCCTGTTGTGTGCCTCGACCGCCGCCCGGATCGCCTCGGCGTGCCGGGTCGCCAGCGCCTGGCGCGTCGCCCCTTCCGCCGCGGCGTCCCGCTCGAACACCCGGAGCACCAACACCCCTTCCACGACGACCAGGGAGACCATTTCATCGTCGACCACCTTGATCGAGTCCGGCCGGATCGTCCGGTCCTTCACCAGCTTCCCGAGACGTTCGCTGCTCTGGCTGGCCCGTTCCTCCGGGGAAACCCCCAGGGCGGGCTCCCGGATGAGGAAGAGGGTCTTCCCTTCCAGGACGACCGGGGCGGG
>DASWBR010000058.1:0-4806 GCA_036390495.1 Candidatus Deferrimicrobiaceae bacterium
CGACGAGATCCTCGTCCCCCGCGTGAGCCTGAAGGACGGCGTGGTCCAGGAGATCCTCGAGCAGGCGAAGGGGGCCGAGCACCTCCTGGACCTCCGGGAGCAGGTGGGCGTGTCGTGCCGCGAGATGGTCGCCCGGTACAAGCTGGACATTCGGCACGCGGAGAAGGTCGCGGAACTGGCCCTGAGCCTCTTCGACCAGACGGAATCGCTCCACGGGCTTGGGAAGCAGGAGCGGATCTACCTCGAGGCGGCAGCGCTCCTGCACGACATCGGCTACTTCATCAGCATGCAGAAGCACCACAAGCACAGCCACTACATCATCGCCAACTCCGAAATCGTGGGTCTGACCCCGGCGGAGCGGCTCATCGTCGCGGGCGTTTCCCGCTACCACCGGAAAGCCACGCCGGGGCCGGCCCACCCGGAATTCGAGGGCCTTCCCAAGAAGGAACGGGGCACCGTGTGGTCCCTCGCCTCGATCCTCCGGATCGCCGACGCCCTGGACAAGGAGCACACCTCGGCAGTGCGGGCTGTCGATTGCCGCCTCCAGAACGGGTCGCTCCTGCTGCGGGCAGCCAGCCGGAAGTCGTGCCGCCTCGAAGCGCTGAGCGTGACCGCCAACGCCGCGATGTTCAGTGACCACTTCGGCGTGGACGTGGCGCTGTCCATCGTTCGGGAGGATTGACCGGATGCAGACGCTGGGACTACGGAACGCGACGCCCGGAAAGCTGATCGCCGTGGAGGGGCTCGACGGCTCCGGGAAGTCGACCCAGGTGTACCTCCTCAAGCGGTGGCTGGAGCTCTCCGGGTACAAGGTCTTCTTCACCGAGTGGAACTCTTCCGAGCTCGTCCGGAGCGCCACCCGGAGGGGGAAGAAGCAGAACCTGCTCACCCCCACCACCTTCTCCCTCATACACTGCACCGACTTCGCCGACCGGTACGAGCGGAACATCCTGCCGATGCTCAAGGCGGGGTTCATCGTCCTCGCGGACCGGTACAAGTTCACCGCCCTCGCCCGGGACACCGTCCGGGGGTGCCCCCAGGAGTGGGTCGACCAGCTCTACAGTTTCGCCTACCACCCGGACATCACCTTCTACTTCTCCCTCCCGCTTTCGACCGCGCTGGACCGGATTCTCGTCGGGCGGCCGGCGCTGAAATACCACGAGGCGGGGATGGACCTCGGGCTCTCCCCGGATCCCGTGGAGAGCTTCCGGATGTTCCAGGGTCGGATCCACAAGGCGTACGAGGCCCTCGCCCGGCGATACCGTTTCACCCGGATCGACTCGAACCGCCCCGTGGAGGCGATCCAGGAGGAGGTCCGGGCGATCCTGCGCGACCGGATCGACCTGGCGCTGTACAAGACGACGGTCCCGCGGGGATGGCGATGAGCCGGCCCAGGACGTTCTACGGAAAAGGGATCCCCGGGGTCGCAACCCGGGACCTCAAGGGGAAGCTCATCGTCCTCGAGGGGCCGGACGGTTCCGGGCGGAGCACGCAGATCGCCATGCTCACCGAGTGGCTGGAGCGGCGCGGGCACGCGGTAGAGCACGTCGGGCTGAAGCGCTCCACGCTGGTGGCCAACGAGCTGGCGACGGCGAAGCAGGGGAACGTCCTCTCCCCCCGCACCCTGTCCCTCTTCTACGCCACCGACTTCGCCGACCAGCTGGAGCACCGGATCCTCCCGGCGCTGCGGGCGGGTTTCATCGTCCTGGCGGACCGGTACATCTACACGCTGATGGCGCGGGACATGGTCCGGGGAGCCGACCTCCCGTGGCTGCAGTCGGTCTACAGCATCGCCCTGGTCCCCGACCTGGTGTTGTACCTCCGCGTGGCCCCCCAGAAGCTCATGGAGCGGTACATCTACCGCGGGCGGGAGCTCGACTACTGGGAGTCGGGGATGGACATCGGGTACAGCCGGTCGTGGTACGATTCGTTCATCCGGTACCAGTCCGAGCTGCACCGGACCTTCAACAGGCTCCAGGCGGTCTACGGGTTCCTGACCGTCAACGGGATGAGAGTGCCCCGGGCGGTCACGCGGGACCTCCAGACCCACATCGAGTCCGTCATCTCGCGGAACGGATAGGAGGACATCCCTTGGCCGATCCGAAAGGGAAATCTCCCGGGGGGAAGGCGGCGCCGGCCGAACCGGGCACCGCGCCCCCGGCCGGCAGGCAAAACGTCGCGGCGGCGCTGGGCCGGAAGCCGTCCCGGAAGGCGGCGAACGACATGCTCCTCCTGGAACTGCGCCGCCTGCGGACGATGTTCTCCGAGATCGCGGAGCGGTACGTCGCAGACACGGAGGGGGAGATCGCGGCCGTGATCGAGGCCGTCGAGGGGAAATCGGTCCCCACCGCCCGGGCCGGGAGGATGCTGAAGATCCTGCACGGTCTTTCCGTGAAGCCCCGGAAGGGGCGGAGGAAGGACCTGGCGCGCATCGGGAGGGCCGCCGCCTCCCTCCGCAGGGAGATGGGGGGATAGGGGACCTTTTGGAGGCGACCGCCTTCCTCGAGGAGTCGGGGAGGACACGGGCAACCCGTTTCCGGGAGTGCCTGAAGCGGGCCTCCGCCGACCCTGCCGACGACGAGGCCATCCACGACGTGCGGGTTTCGATCCGCAGGGTCCTCGCCTGGATCGCCGTGCGCAACGCCCTGCTGGGCCCCGACCGGCGGTTGCAGGAGGCCCGTTCCTCCCTGAAAACGCTCATGAACCCGCTGGGGAAGCTCCGCGATGCCCACGTGAAGCGGGACGGGATCCTGCAATCCGTCCCCGAAGGGGACGAACCGTCCTACCTGTACGCCGTGCAGGTCGCAAGCGACGTCCTCCGGTGGGAGTCCCGGGTGCGGAAACGCCTCGGGGAGCGGTCCACCCGGCGGCTCCGGGTCCCTCTCCCGGGGGGAGCCGGGGGCCTCGGGGATCGGCTCGAGGCGGCGATCCTCGCCCCGGACCTTCTCGGGAGGCTGGAACGCGAGGTGGCGAAGCACCGGGATGCAGCCCTCGATCCGGCGCACCCGGAGGCGTTGCACCGGATGCGGCTGGCCTTCAAGAAATACCGGTACACGGCGGAGGTCCTGCTCCCGCTGTTCCCGAAGGCGACGGAGGAAACGGCGAGGCGCCTCCACGCCTTCCAGACCCTCCTGGGGACGATCCACGACTTCGACGTGATCCTCGCGGAAGCCGGAACATTCCGCAGGGACGTTCTCGGCCTGGAGGGGGAATGCGCCCTCGAGACCGCGTTCCGGCGGCTCCGGGAGGAGAAGACCCGGGAATTCCGGGAGATCGCGGGGACGCCCGATTCCCTGGCAGGGATCTTCGGGAAGGAGTTCCACCCCTGAAACTCTCTTTTCCTTTTGCCCCTCAAACCACCAGATGGTAGATTCGGTATCGGAATCCCACCACGGAGGACCCCCATGAGATACCTCATCCTGGGAAGCGGCCCCGCCGGCATCGCCGCCGCCAAGGCCGCCCGGAAGAAGGACAAGGACGCGGAAGTCGTCATCGCCACGGAGGAGAACGCCGCGCCGTATCTCCGGCCGCTGCTGCCCGATCTGGTATCCGGGGAGCGGGAGCTCGGAAGCGTCGCCGACCCGCAAGGAAAGGACCTCGCGGATCTCGGGGTCAAGCTGCTCGGGGGGAAGCGCGCCCGCCGGGTGGACGCGGCGAAGAACCGCGTCGCCTTCTCCGACGGGACCGAGGAGACGTACAACTTCCTGTGCGTTGCCACCGGCGGCAGGCCGATCCTCCCGCTCGCGCTGATGGGGGCCCCGGGATCGTTCCTCTTCCTCAACTCGCTCGGCGACGCCCAGCGGGTGCGGGAACGCGCCATGCGGTCCGACACCACCGTGGTGTACGGCCCCGGCTACCTCGGCATCGAGGCGGCGCGGGCGCTGCGGAAACTGGGGAACCAGGTCGTCTGGATCAACCCCGGCCTCCCCCGCTTCGGGAACCCCATCTCCGGCGACCTGGAGGTCCGGGTGACGGACCAGCTCCGCGCGAAGGGCGTGAAGGTCCTGGCCGGGACGGAGATCGCGGACGTCGTGGACGTGGACGGGAAGAGCTTCGACGTGGTGACCGCGGGGGGCGCGAAGATCCTGTGCAACCTCATCGTGGTGGCCACGGAGCGCCTCCCCAGCGTCGCGTTCCTCCAGGACAGCGGCGTGAAGGCGGGTGCTGGCGTGCTGGTGGACGAGTACCTCCGGACCAACGTCTCCAACATCTTCGCCGCGGGCGACTGCGCCGAGGTGTACGACATCAACCGCCGGGAGAGCCGGATCAACTTCGGGTGGCGCAGCGCGATCAAGCAGGGGCAGCTGGCCGGGGAGAACATGGCCGGCGGCGAGCAGGTCTACATCAAGAACACCGAGGATTACTTCGGCCTGCTCTTCGGGTCCCCGCTGCTGGAGCGCGTCGGGGCGAATTGAGCCGGCCGGGGGTCACTGGCCCCCGTCGAGGGAAGGGTCGAAGGGACGCGGTTTGCCGTCGGGGAGGAGGAATTCCCCGACGGTGAACCGGTACCGGCACGAAGGGCACACCAGCACCACTTCCAGTTTTCCAGCTTCCAGTTTTCCCGCGGACCGGGGCACCGCGTTGCGGAACGCGACGTGGAACCCTCCCCCCGCACCGCACTTCGGGCAAGACGAGAGCTCCCCTTCAATCTTTACGCGTTCCGTCAATAGTCGATCCCCTTCTCCGCCTCGATCCCCTGGTCGTACGGGTGCTTGATGTTCCGGACCTCGCTCACGAGGTGGGCCGCGTCCATGACCTCCTTCCGCGCGTGCCGGCCGGAGAGGATCAGGTGGACATTCTCCGGCT
>DASWBR010000059.1:0-8785 GCA_036390495.1 Candidatus Deferrimicrobiaceae bacterium
TTGCTACCGCAATGCCCTGCGCATCGCGGCGGAACTCGGGCTGCACACCGTGGCGTTCCCGTCCATCAGCACGGGGATCTACGGCTTCCCGCTGGCGAAGGCGGTGCCGGTGGCCCTGTCCACGGTGGCGGATTTCCTCGCACGGGAGCCTGTTGCCCCGTTCCGCGTCCGCTTCGTCCTCTTCGATCCCGTCACGTACGCCACCTACGCCGGCGCCCTCGACGCCCTGTAGCGGCGCCTCTTCGCCACCCCCGGGCCGTTCGCCCGGCCAGGAAACCCCGCGACGCGAGGGCGGAGAGGATCGCACGCGCCGACTTCCCCGCGGGATCCCGCGCCCCGTCCACGACAACTTCCGGACGCAGCGGCGGCTCGTACGCCGCCGAGACGCCGGGAACGTTGGGCGCCGAACCCGCGTCGGCCCTGCGGTAGATCCCCTTCGGGTCCCGTGCCCGGCACACCGGGAGCGGGCAATCCACGAACACCTCGAGGAACCGGGGGATCCCCGCCCGGGCACGGTCCCGGTATGCCCGGAGGTTCGCCGTCGCGGCGACCAGGACCGGCACGCCGTCCGCCGCCAGCAGCCGCGCGAGGTCCGCGAGCGCCCCGTAGAACCGGTCCCTCTCCGGCGCGTCGTACCGGGGCTTCGGCGTGAAAAGGCGCCTCACGTCGTCCGATTCCAGGACGACCACGCGCACGCCGCGCGCGGCCAGCAGCGCCGAAAGGGCCCGGGCGAGCGTCGATTTCCCGGACGCCGGCAATCCCGTCAGCCAGACCGCGAAGGCCTGCAGGCGCTCAGAGGGCATCGAACCAGTCGTTGACCTGCCCCGGGTCGAACCGCGGCGCGTCGAGGACGGAAAGGAGGAAGGAGAACAGCTTCCGCCGGACCGACTCGTCGAGGGACGGGTACCAGACGGGGGACGCCATGACGAGGCAACGGAAAGCGAAGAACGGCGCGGCGGTCTCGAGGATCTCCGCGTCCCCGGTGCCGGCGAGGTACCGGTCCCAGAACCGGAGGAAGAGGTTGCCGAGCGGGCCCTCGAGGCGTCCCCGGGCCTGGAGGGAGGAAAACAGGTAATTCCCCGTGATGGCGGTGACGTCGTCCGCGGGTTCCCCCCACTCGCCGCGCGACCGGTCCAGCACGGTGAAGTCGGTTCCCTGGCGGAAGAGGATGTTGTAGGGGTGGAAGTCCCCGTGCACCTGGCGAAGCCGGTGGACCCGTTCCTTCAGGCGCCACCGCCACGAGAGGACCTTCCGCTCGATCTCTTCCAGCAGGGCGGCGGTGATGAAGTCGTGGGGAAGGGGGTAGCTGTCGCAGAGCCCCATCACGCACTCCCCGTGGCCCAGGAGGTCGCGGATCTTGCGGACGTAGAGCCCGGGTTCGGATCCCCGGACGGCGTGGATCTCCGCGAGATAGTCGCACAGCGCGTCGGCCCGGGAGAGATCCAGCTCGCGCAGCGGGGCGCCTTCCTGGAGCCGGGCAACGTCCTGGATGTATCCGTCCCCCTCCACATGCTCCACGAGGAGGAAGAACTCCTCGGCGTTTCCGACGGAGAGGAGGTTTCCTTCGCGGTCGAACGCGCCCACGTCGAGGGAGCGTGCGTGACGTGCCAGGGAGTTGTACGCCCGGTGATCCCAGAGCATCATCTGCGCCCGATCGGCCATGTGCTCGTGGCCGAAAGGGCCGGGACTCGTCGTCTCCAGGACGGCGGTCCGCAGGGAACCGCCGACGGTGAACTCGACCTTCACGGGGTGCCCGTAGCCGAACTCCTTTGCGGCCCCGGACGCCTTCGTCTCCCGCAACGCCGTCAGCGCGATGACCCGGGCCGGCGCCCCGAACAGACCTGCCAGATACCGCTCCAGGCGCTGCGTCGAAAGCTCCGGCAACGGGACGCCTCCTTCCGGGCCGTGGTGGCAAACCAACAGGGATCGGCCGCCGAAGGGGATATTCTCCCACGTCCCGCGCGACGAATGAAGCGGGGAGCAACGCGCCGGCAACTCCCGTATAATGGGTTCATCCCGGACAAGCATGTTGCGAGGAACGGAGGCGGACGTGTTCGAGTGGACCGAGAGGCTGTCGGTGGGGGTGGAGACGATCGACGCGCAGCACAGGGAGCTGTTCGCCTCGATCAACGCGCTGCTGAATTCGAACGGGAAGGCGATCCCTGGGGAGATCCCGAGGGTCGTCGCTTTCCTGGAGGACTATGTTACGAATCATTTCGGGATGGAGGAGATCTACATGCGTCGGCTCTCCTACCCCGGGTACCCCTTTCACAAGGGCGAGCACGTCTCGTTCATCAATGAATTCTACGACCTGCGGGACGAACTCGACGCCGGCGGATCCTCCCCCGAGCTCGCCGACCGGATGGGCCGGTTCTTCGGCGACTGGCTGGTGAACCACATCGGGAAGGTGGACAAGGCGCTGGGCGCCTTCCTGCGCGAAAAAGGGAAGAAGTGATTCTCAGCGGGTGAGGGACCGGATCCTCTCCGATTCCTCCGGGAACTCCGCGAGCAGTTCCTCCCGCGACGGGAGGGAAAAATCCTCGAAGACGAACCCCGGCGCCACCAGGCAGGCGGAGAGCGTGTAGCCGCCCGTCGGGCGCGCCGCCTGCGGGATGCCGGCGGGCACCACCACGATCGGCTCGCCGTCTCCACCGGCCGGGGAGAGAAGCCGACGCACCGGTGTTTCGCCGAGGAGGAACATCTCGAGCGGCTCTCCCGCAAGGTGGATCCATGCCTCCTCGCTATTCAGGCGGTGAAACGCGGAGAAATCGCCACGGGGCAGGAGATAATGGATCGCGGTCATGGCGGGCGACCGGTAGATCTCGCGGTACCAGCCGCCCTCCGGGTGCCGCGCCATCCCGTGCCGCCGGATGATCTCCTCCGCTGTCATCCGGTCCGGTGCCCCTCCCCGCATTCCCGACGTCACGCCGAAGGATCCGCGATCTGCTCCGGGCCCGCGACAACGGGTTTCCCGGTCCGCCGCGCGATCTCCCGGACGAGCCCCGGGAAGATGAACCGGTGGAAAGGAGCGGCCAGGGCCCAGTACGCCATGCCTCCGAGCCCCCTGGGGAGGAACTGGGCCATTTGCATGAGCTCCGTCGTTCCGTCGCCCGCGTCCCGGAGGTGAAACGAGAGGATCCCCTCTCCCGGGAGTTTCGACTCGGCGACGAGCCGCAGCTCCCGGTTCGGGGCCATGGCGACCACCCGCCAGAAGTCGAGCTCGCCGCCGGTGGCGAGGGGAACCCCGGGCGGCCTCCTCCGCATGCCGATTCCCCCGATCATCCGGTCGAACGCCGCGCGAATCCGCCAGAGCCAGGACCGGAAATACCAGCCGTTCTCCCCGCCCAGCCCTGCAACCTGCTTCCACAATTCTTCCGGCGTCGCCCGCACGCGCACCCGCCACCGTTCGCGGTAGAACGTTCCCCCCGCCCAGGGGGGATCGCCCGGGTACCGGTACGTCTCCCAGCCGACCCACCCCGGTGGGAGGTCCGCCTCGAGGAAACGGAAGTTGCGGGGGCCGAGTGCGGCGCGGATCGCCTCGCGGTACCCGTCCAGATCCACCGGGACCAGTTCCCGGATCCGCACGTCCCCGCAGACCACCCGGTTCACCAACCCTTCCGCAAGGGGTTGCGCCACCTCGGCGTGTACGGGGGTGATGAGGTGGATCCACTTGGAGCTCAGGCTCGGGCTGAACACGGGGATGGGGAGGATGATGCGGCGCCGGAGCCCGGCTTCCTGCGCATACGCGTGCATCAGCTCGCGGTAGGTGACGACATCGGGTCCGCCGATGTCGAAGGAACGGCCGGCGGTCGCCGGGGTCTCCAGGCAGCCGACGAGGTAGTCCAGGACGTTGCGGATCCCGATCGGCTGGCATTCCGTTCGCACCCACCGGGGGGTGATCATCACGGGGAGGCGGTCCACGAGGTAGCGGAGGATCTCGAAGGAGGCGCTCCCCGCCCCGAGGATCATCGCCGCCCGCAGCACGGTGACCGGCGTCGTCCCGCCCGCCAGGATTTCCCCCACCTCCGCCCGGGATCGGAGGTGCGGGCTGAGGGTCGGTTCGTCCTCGCCGAGTCCGCCGAGGTAGATGAGGCGGGAGAGCCCCGCCCCGGCGGCGGTGCGCGCCATGTTCTCCGCCGCGTTCCGGTCCGTCTCCTCGAAGTCCCCCCCTCCCGGGACCATCGAGTGGACGAGGTAATACGCCGCCCCGCACCCCTCGCACGCCCTTGCGAGCGACTCCGGGTCCAGGGCGTCCGCGACGACAAGCTCCACGAGGGGGTGGCCGGACCAGTGCCGTCCTCGAAGCCGGTCGACGGAACGCCCCGCCGCCCGGACGGAATATCCCCTCCACAGCAGGCGGGAGACCAGCCGGGCGCCGACGTAGCCGGTCGCGCCGGTCACCAGGATTGTTCCCTTCAGAGGCATCGCCCGTAGTGTACTCCGGGCGGCAGGGGGGGTGGGACTGTTTTCGGGCGGGGGTTCGGCGGGGATCCCTGCCGCGCGGCGTTCCGCCGGAGCGTTATCCGCGGAGGAAAACGGCGACCACCAGCGCGCACGTTCCGAGGGCAAGGGCCACCTTCGGAAGGACCACCCTCGAGCGCTCCCGGACCGACCCGGTCCGGCCGGAGAGGATCCCCTCGGCGGCGACGTCGCACACCCCCGGGATGGGGGAGCACGCCTTCGTCTTCGGGCAGACGGCGAAAATGACCAGCATGGCCGCAGTGAGGCCCACCTTGAGGAGGATGTACCTCCCCGGCGCGGTGCCGAAGAGCGCGCCCGCCGTCCCGAGCAGGAGGTACGCCTTCGCCGCCCCCGTCGCGAACAGGAGCGCGATGGCCCCCCCCACCAGCTTCCGGAAGCGCGCTTCCATCAGCGCAAGCAGAAATGCGCTCTGGAAGCTGACCTCGTTGTCCCGGAAGACGGGGTCCAGGACGAAGATGTGGAAAATCATCCCCCCCAGCCAGGCGATGGCGGCCAGGAGGTGGGCGGCGGTCAGGACGACGGAAAGGAGATCCATGGAACCCCCTTGAGCTCTTCTCCCCCCCAGTTTGGGACGGATGCCCCGCGGGGGCTTTGACGCAGGTCAACCCGCTTCAGTCGAGGAACAGGTCGGGGAGCAGCGGGGCGCCCGGTTCCACCGCGTAGCGGGAGAAGTCGGCTACGCCCTCCGCGGCGAGAACCTCCTCGTCGAGGAAGAAGTTCCCGGTGCACGTCCGGCTGTCGCGGGCGAGGATCGCGCGTGCCGCGTCCGCCACGATCTCCGGCTTCCGGCAGTTCCGTCCCTCCACCCCGCCCAGCATGGCGATTGCCGCGGTGGCGATCACCGTCTTCGGCCAGAGCGCGTTCACCGCCACGCCCGTCTCGCGGAACTCCTCCGCCATCCCCAGGACGCACAGGCTCATCCCGTACTTTGCCATCGTGTAGGCGCAATGGTTGCGGAACCATTTCGGGTCGAGGGAGAGGGGAGGGCTCAGGTTGAGGATGTGGGGGTTGCTTCCCTTCAGCAGGTAGGGGAGCACCGCCTGGGAGGCGGCGAACGTCCCCCGCACGTTGACGCCGAACATCAGGTCGAACCGCTTCATCGGCGTCTGGAGGGTCCCCGTCAGGCTGATGGCGCTGGCATTGTTCACCAGGATGTCGATCCCGCCGAAGACCTCCGCCGCCCTCGCGGCCCCCGCCGCGATCTGCTCCTCGAAGCGGATATCGATCTGCAGGGGGAGGGCTCTCCCGCCGGCTTCCTCGATCTCCCGCGCGGCGGAGTGGATGGTCCCCGGGAGTTTCGGGTGCGCCTCGGACGTCTTGGCGGCGAGGGCCACGTTCGCCCCGTCCGCGGCGGCGCGCAGGGCGATCGCCTTCCCGATCCCCCGGCTTGCCCCCGTGATGAAGAGCGTCTTTCCCCTGAGCGTGGCCATCGTCTCTTTCCTCCATCCGAAGTCGGTACGGTTACCGTATTCCGCGCCGGGCGCGCGGTCAACGGAAACGGTGCGCGGTTTGTGGCATTGTGGGGGTGGCGGCAACAGGGGCCGGGAAAGGCCGGTCGCCGGGAGGTGAGTCCGGTGGGGAAAGAGAGGATGCCCGTCACCGCGGCGGTCCGCGTCCTGCGGGCCGCAGGGGTTGCCTGGACGGAGCATCCGTACGCCTACGAGGAGAAGGGAGGAACCGCGGTCTCCGCGAGGGAGCTGGGGGTCGACGAGCATTGCGTCGTGAAGACGCTCGTCATGGAGGACGACCGGAAGCGGCCGCTCATCGTCCTCATGCACGGAGACCGGCAGGTGTCGACGAAGGAACTCGCCCGGGCGATCGGCGCGAAGTCCGTGTCGTCGTGTGCCCCCGAAACAGCCAGCCGCCACTCCGGGTACGCGGTGGGAGGAACCTCCCCGTTCGGAATGCGCCACCCCATGCCCGTGTACATGGAGGGGACGATCCTGGATCTGCCGAAGATCTACATCAACGGCGGGCGCCGGGGGTTTCTCGTGGGGATGAGCCCGGGGGACGTCGCGCGGATCCTCTCCGCCGTGCTCGTGAGGGTGGCGATCTGAGCCGCCAGGGGGTTCAGCCGGCGTCCGCGGGACGGATGCAGGATGGGCCTTCGCTATGGGGGTTGTTCACGGCTCTTCCGACGGGGTACGTCTCCATCCCCCCGGGGGGGAAGGGGCGGAGCAGTCTCGCAAGACGATCGGATGGCGGGACCGACGGATCGAGCCACAGACCGTACTCCTCCGGGGACAGGATCAGCGGCATCCTGTCGTGTATCGGGGAAAGGATTTCGTTGGGCTCCGTCGTGAGAATCGCGCACGTCTCAACCACCTTCCCCGGAGCCCCCTCCCACCGCTCCCATATCCCCGCGAAGGCGAACGGGGCGCCGTCTTTCATCCGGATGTAGAAAGGGCGCTTGCCGGGCCCCTCCCGCTTCCACTCGTAGAACCCGTCGGCCGGCACCAGGCAACGTCTCTCGCGAAACGCGCGGCGGAAGGCGGGTTTTTCCGACACCGTCTCCGCGCGTGCGTTGATGAGCCGGTTCCCGATCGCGGCGTCCCGGGCCCAGGCCGGAACCAGCCCCCACCGGGGCATGGCGAACTCGCGGCGATTGTGGTGGGCCGACGCGCGGATCGCGAGGATCGGCTGGCCCGGGGTGATGTTGTACCGGGGCGTGGCGGCGAGAACCTCCCCGGGAAGGAACACCTCGGCGAGGCGGGATGCGGGAGTGAACAGGGTGAACCGTCCGCACATGAAAACATTCTACCCCCGGGAAGGATGAAGAAAGGGGCCTGCGGTTCCGATAGGAGGTGGGAGTTCGGCCGGAGGGTGGCGAATGGACGTCACGGGAAAGCCCGGGGATTGGGAACCGTCAGGCCCGGTGCGCGAGGCGCTGCTGGAAACCGTGCAGCGGCTGACACTGGTCGCGGAGTACCGGGACGAGGACGCCCACTCCCACTGCAGGAGGGTCCGCCACTACACCGAGTTCCTCGTGAAGCGGCTGGGGATCCCCGAACCCGACGCCGGGATCATGGTCTTCGCCAGCCCGATGCACGATATCGGCAAGGTCGGCATCCCCGACTCGATCCTCCTGAAGCAGGAGAAGCTGACCGCGCAGGAGTTCGAGCTCATGAAGACCCACACCACGATCGGGGCGAAGATCCTCGGAGGTTCGACCAACCCGTACCTCGAGTCCGCGCGCAGGTTCGCCCTTTACCACCACGAAAGGTGGGACGGAAGCGGCTATCCCTTCGGGCGGCGGGGTGGGGAGATCCCCGTCGAGGGGAGGATGATGTACCTCGTCGACAAATACGACACCCTGCGGAGCCGGCGACCGTACAAACCCCCCTTCCGGCACGAGGCTGCCGTCCTGATCATCACCGGGGGAAATTACGACACGAGGCCCGAGCACTTCGATCCGGAGATCCTGGAGATGTTCCGGACGTGCGAGGATGCCTTCCGCGAAATCTTCGACACGAACCGGGAAGGTTAGGCCGGCTGCCCGGGGTTGGGTCAGATCTCGACGAGGATTCCGGAGAAGTCGACGCGGATTCTGTCATTCGGCGTCGACTTGAACTGGGTTGCCGCGAGCTTCAGCAAACCGGCGAGGTTGTCGCCGCGATCCGTCGACCTCCGCTCCACCAGCTGGCCGACCGGGACCCTCGACGGCCGGCCGTTTTCGACCTGATAGACGGGAAACGATTTCATTTCACCTTCCATCCGCAGAAACGGCTTCTTCCTCGGCCCGGACGCACCTCGGTCCCAGTACGATGACGTCCCCGGGCCTCCGGGAAAATACCGTGCGGGCCTGGTCGTACAGGTACGGGGATGTCCGGAGACCCCTCCGCAGGCACGATTCGGGGAGCGAGCCGATTCGCGTGAAAGACCCGGTGGAACGGTCTATGCGGTATACGGGATAGAAACTCATGCCGGGGTTAAAGCAATTCGCGGGCCAATCGGTGTCAAATATAAAAACGCTTTGTATAGCGATAGATGCGGGACATTTTCGCCAGGGAGTCGGCCGGACGGGAAACGGCCGCCTTTATTTGCGGAGAATTCTTGCCAATACTGGGTAAAACAGTTCCACGGCGCGTCATTCGTATCTGATGAAAATGTTCGCAGCCTCTTTTTCGGATTGCGCGAATTCCCTCCTTGCCAGCCGCAACATCGAGATGACGTTGTCGCCCCGCTCCTCTTTTCTCCGTTCGACGAGGATTCCGAGCGGGACCATGGATTTCGTCTCGCTGTCCAGCCGGTAGACCAGAACGGAGTTCAAAGGTGTTTTCTCCCTTTCCTGTCCAGGACGCTC
>DASWBR010000060.1:0-7452 GCA_036390495.1 Candidatus Deferrimicrobiaceae bacterium
TCGATCTTCCGGTCCGCCTCGTCCAGCCGCTTCCGGCAAGCCTCCGAGAGCCGCATCCCCTCCTCGAAGAGCCGGATCGACTCCTCCAGCGGCGCCTCCCCGGACTCCAGCCGCGCCACCACGGCCTCCAGCCCCTTCAGCGCCTCCTCGAAGGACGGCTCCTTCCCTTTCCCTGCCATCGTTCACCGCCTTTCGGGACAAAGAATCATTATATTTCAACCGTTACCGGGCCGGTAGGTCGAACAGGAGGGACGGGTCGACGCGGCCGCCGGGCAGCCGCACCCCGAAGTGGAGGTGCGGCCCCGTGGCCCGACCGGTTGCGCCCACCACGCCGATCGTTTCCCCACGCTCCACCGGGCGCCCTTCCTGCACTGTAAATTCCCGGAGATGGTAGTAGACGCTGAAGACCCCTCCCCCGTGGTCGATCACCACCGACCGGCCGCCGAAGAACTGCTCCCGCGCCAGGACGACCGTCCCCGGGGCGATCGACCGGACCGGCGTTCCCTCCGGCAGCCGGACGTCCACGGCGGCGTGCGGCGAACGTTCCTCCCCGTTGATCACCCTGCGCGATCCGAAGTTCTCCGGCCGGAACTCCTCCACGGGGGGAAGAAACGGCACCCTCCACCGGACCGGCACGGTCGCGCGGGAGAACCTCTCCTGGAGGATCGCCTCCTCCGGCCGGATCCGCCCCAGCGTCGGGGCGTCGAACTCCGCCATCTTCCTCGGCAGGGAAAGTTCCTGCACGGGAAACCGTCGCGCCACGACGGTCACGACCGCCTCGACGCGGTGCCTCCTCCCCCGGCCCCATCCCTCCGCCGCGAGGGTCGCGGGGCCCGCGGGCGCCAGCAGGTCGACGCCGATCAACCCTTCGTATCGCCCCGGTGCGACCTCGCTGAGCGGCCAGCCGGTCCCCCTCCATATCAGGACCAGGTTGTCCACGGGCGCGGAGGCGGCCACGGTCACCAGCAACGGATCTCCCTGGGCCGGCGTCCCCGCTGAGACGGAAAGCGACAGCGGTCCGGAAACGTCCGCCGGTCCCCCGGCGGATTGTGCGGATAGGGCCCGGGCGCCGGCGAACCCCAGGATGCAGGCGAGCAGGAGCGCCGGGCGGGCGCGGATCATCGCGCGGGTCCCCGGCTCCACCCTTCTACACGGGCGCCGAAGGAGCCGTCCGACACCTGCACGTCGATGTCCAGTCCGGGATGCGCTTCCGCCGCCGAGCGGATGGCCTTCCCGGTCCCCCGGTCGACGGCGATCGCGTATCCACGCGCCAGGACCGCCTTCGGATCCAGGGCGGAAAGCTTCCCTGAAAGGGCGGCGAGGGAGGAAAGGAGACGGCTCCTCCCGGCGTCGAAGGCGCTCTGCGCGCGCCCGGAGAGCACCGCCACCTCTCCCCTCCGGCCCGAGACCCACGCCTCCGGCGAGCGGAGGCGGACGACCGCGGCGAGGCGCTCCACGCGGTCCCTGCGGTCCCGTACGAGCGACCGGACGCGTTCCGCGAGCGCCGCGGCCCGCTCCTCGGCCGCGTACCGCTTCCCCTGGAGCAGCGGACGCGGGTCGGCGAGCTTTCCCGCGGCGATCCGCCACTCCTGCCGCGCGCTCTCCCTCCCCCGGGCGTCGGCGCGTCGCAGGCGCAGGGCGAGGGAGGCGACCCTTTCCAGAAGCTCCACGCGGTCCGGCACGACCGCCTGCGCCGCCGCGGTCGGCGTCGGGGCGCGCAGGTCGGCGGCGAGGTCCGCCAGGGTGAAGTCGGTCTCGTGTCCGACGGCGCTGACGGTCGGCACCGGGGAGCGGGCGATGGCGCGGACCACCTCCTCCTCGTTGAACGCCCAGAGGTCCTCGATGGAACCGCCCCCGCGCCCCACGATGACCACGTCGACGCCGCCCCGCGCGTAGATCGCGTCGAGAGCCGACGCGATGTCCGCCGCCGCCCCCTCCCCCTGCACGAGGGACGGCGCCAGGGTGATCGCCACGCCGGGGAACCGCCCTCGCGCGATCCGGACCATGTCCCGCAGCGCGGCGCCGTGGCGGGAGGTGACGATCCCGATCCGCCGCGGGAACGCGGGCAACGGCCGCTTCCTCTCCGGAGCGAACAATCCCTCCTCCGCGAGCCGCCGCTTCCGCTTCTCCAGCTCGACCAGGAGGTTCCCGACGCCCCGCACCTCGGCGGACTGCGCGTAGATCTGGTACTCTCCCTTGCGCTCGTACACGCCGAGGGAGCCGTTCACGATCACCGTCTGGCCGTCGCGGATCTCCCCGAGGATGCTCCGCTCCCGCCCGCGGAACAGGACCACCCGGATCTGTGCGCCTGCGTCCTTCAGGGAGAAGTAACGGTGCCCCGAAGCCTCGTAATATTTATAGTTCGAGACCTCGCCCTCCACCCGGACCGCGCGGAAGCCGGACTCCAGCGCGAGCTTGATCCGTGCGGTGAGGGCGGATACGGAGAGGACCTCCCCGGAGGGGGAGGCGCCAAAGAGATCAAGCTCCACGAAATGCCTCTCTCACGCTTTCCCTTTCAGCGGGACACTCTTGGTCCATGCCCGGGAGGAAGGGATGGAGTGTCCTGCGCCACGAGCATCTCCTCGACCGTCACGGCGCGGATCCCCTCGCGGCGGAGCTCCGGGAGCATCCCGAGCAGGGCGGCGAGCGTATCCCTCCGGGAGTGGCAGATCAGGACCGCCCCTCCGCGCTCCTTCGCCACCGCGATCGCCTTCTCCCATTGCCGGCGCATCTCTTCCGGCCTCGCGTCGTCGTCCAGGAAGACGTCGCGCCGGAGAACGGGGACCCCGGCGCGCGCGGCCGCTTCCGCCCCGACGGAGCCGGCGCCGGTGACGCTGTCGACGAAGAAGAATCCCTTCCCCTTCAGCACCGCCAGGAAGGCGTCCATGGCGGCGGGGTCCGAAGTGAAGGCGGAACCCATGTGGTTGCTCGCCCCCGTGGCCTGCGGCACGTCGCGCGCCATCCGGGCCACCTCCTTGTCCATTTCCTCCGGCGTCATGCCGCGGCGCAGCCGGTACGGCTCGGTCCCGTCCGCCGATGGTCTCTCCGGCTCCATCGGCACGTGGAGGATCACCGAGAACCCCTTCGAGCGCGCGGAGGCGGCAATCGTCTTCGAGGAAGGGCCATACGGGAGGACGGATGCGGTGATCTTCTCCGGGAAGGCGAGCCACTCGGCGTCCCGTACCGGATCGTGGCCAAGGTCGTCCACGACGATCGCGAGGAGCGGGGACGGCGCGCCGTTCCCGGGCGGGGCCGCTCCGTTGTCCGCGAGAGCGGGACGGGCGGCGGCGGGCGCGAAGGAAGAGGGGCCGGGCGGGGGGGCCCCGTCCCTCGTCGGGATCAGCAGAACGCCCCCCGTCAGGAGGAGGCCGGCGAGGAACGCCCCCGCCATCAGCGTCCCCCAGCCGCGCCGCTTCTTCCGGCGACCCGCCGGCTCCGGCGGAAAACTCCTCATCCGGAACGGTTGCGCCCCCTCAGGACGCCTTCTTCTGGTCGATGAACCGGGACTTGAAGATCTCCCAGCCCTTCAGCAGTTCCACCGCCCGGTCGAGCTGGGGGTCCTTCGCGTCTTCCTTCCGGGCTTCCGGTTCCGCCGGGTTCTCCTTCTTCCCGCCCTGCCGGTCGTTCTTCTTCCCGTCCTTCGGCGGGGCCGGGGCCGCCGCCGGGGGCTCCTCCTCCCCCTCGCCCCTCAGGTGCCGCTCGATGTCCTTTTCCCGGAGCGCGCCCGGGTGCCCTTCCGGGGCCTCCTTGCCGTCCGACACCACGATGTCCGGCTCGATCCCCTTCGCCTGGATGGATCGCCCGTTCGGGGTGTAGTAGCGGGCCGTCGTCAGGCGCAGGGCGGAGCCGTCGTCCAGAGGGAGGATGGTCTGGACAGACGCCTTGCCGAATGTCCTCTGGCCGAGGACGATGGCGCGTCCGTGGTCCTGCAGCGCGCCGGCCACGATCTCCGACGCGGAGGCGGACCCCGCGTTGACCAGCACCACGATGGGGAAGCCCGTGTACGTCCCTTCCTTGTGCGCGGCGTACTTGGTCTTCTGCGCCTCCACGCGGCCGTCGGTGTAGACGATCAGCCCGGAGTCGACGAACTCGTCCGCGATCTTGACCGCCTGGTCGAGAAGGCCGCCGGGATTGTTCCGGAGGTCGAGCACCAGCCCCTTCAGTCCGTCCTTCTCCTTGAGGAACCCCTGGATGGCGCGGTCCACCTCGGCGTGGGAGTCCTGCTGGAACTGCGCCAGCCGGATGTACCCGATGCCGTCCCCGAGGTATTTCGACCGGACCGACTTGATCTTGATGATGTCTCGCGTGATCGTGTAGGGCTTGGACTCCGTGTACGGCTCCCGCACGATCGTGATCGTCACCTTGGTCCCCGGCTCCCCGCGCAGCCGCTTCACCGCGTCCATCACGTTCATGTTCTTGGTGGACTCGTTTTCGATGCGGACGATCCGGTCGCCCGCCTGCAGGCCCGCGCGGGCCGCCGGGGTGTCCTCGATCGGCGCGATGACGGTGAGGAAATTGTCCTTCATGCCGATCTCGATCCCCAGCCCCCCGAAGGTCCCCTTCGTCTCCACCTCGACCTGCTTGAGCATGTCCGGCGTCAGGTAGGAACTGTGGGGGTCCAGGGTCTGGATCATCCCGTTGATCGCCCCCTTGATCAGGTTGTCCGCGCTGACCTCCTCTACGTAGCTGTTCTGCACCACCGAGAGGACGTCCCCGAACAGCTTCAGCTTGGTGTAGGCCACGGTGGCCTGCGCGGCGTGCCGGGAGGTGGTCAGGTCGCCGACCACGAAGCCGGCCACGAAGACCGCCACCACCACGACCGTCCCGATCCACTTCCTCGAATTCCTGCCCGGCGCCGGGGATCCGTTCTTCTCCATCGTGTGGGTACGCTCCTTAGCGGATGAGGGGTATCACGGACGCAGGATCGACAGCAGTGCCGCCCGCCCGCAACTCCAAGTATAACACCGATTTCCCGGCGGGGCTCTCCGGAAGCCGCCCAACCGTCTGCCCTTTCGCGACCGCCTCCCCCTGCCGGACCGAGAACGAGTCCATTTTCCCGTAGACGGAGAAGAGGCCGCCGCCGTGCTGCACGATGAGGACGTTTCCGAACCCTGAAACGCTCCCCGCGAAGGCGACCTCCCCCTTCCCCACAGACTTCACGGGTGCGCCGGACGGCGCCTCGATCTCCACCCCCCGGTTCTCGATCGTCACGTCGAACGTGGGGTCGTGCTGCTTCCCGAAGCGCGAGACGACCTTCCCGCCCAGCGGCGGAACGACCCCGCCGGGCAGCCCGGCGAATCGGCGCTGGCCTTCCACACTCCCCGGTTTCTCCGGCCCGGCCCCGGGTGCCTCTCCCCTTTTCCCGAGCCGCTTCTCCCGCTCCCGGGACTGGCGCTCCACCCGGGTCACCAGGGATTCCAGGCGGGCGATCCGCGCGCGGAGGGCTTTCAGCTCCTTTTCCTTCCTCCGCTTCTCCCGCTCGATGTCGGACAACCGCTTCTTCTCCTCCGCCTGGCGGGAAAGGAGCGTTTCCCCGACCTTCTTCTCCTTCTCCATCCTCCGCTCCGTGAGCTCGACCTGCCGCTCGATCCCGGAGAGCTCCTGCTCCTTCCTCTCCCGCTCCCGGGCGAGCCGCCGGACGTCTTCCAGGTCGGCGCCCAGGTAAACGCGCATGAGGTACCGGTTCCGCTCGTCCCCCGGGGATTCCCACGGCGCGCCGGCCCCGGCCAGATGCCCGGCGAAGGCGATGGCGGACGCGGACCGCAGTCCCCCCTCCGCGAGCGCGCGGGCCTCCTCCAGCGCCTTCGACTCCCTCTCCACCCGGTCCAGTCGGGTTGCAAGCGAGGCGATCTTCCGGTCGATCCGGGAGATGGTCCTCTTCTGCGCGGCCAGTCGGCCCGAAAGCTCCTCCACGCGTTCCTTGGTGAGCTTCTCCTTCCGGAGGGCCTCCGAAAGCTCCGCGGCCGTCTTTTCCTCGCGCGCCTTCATATCGAGGAGCCGGGCCTTCTCCTTCCGGAGGTCGCCCGCCGTGTCCCGCGCGAAGGCCCGCGCCGGCGCGAGGAACGGCAGGAGGGACAGGACGAGGAGCGCGGCGAGGAGGAGGGCCGCGGGGAGCGAGGCGGTCCCCCGCATCACTTCCTTCGGGCGCGCGCGGCCCGGGAACCGAGCAGGGAGGATCCGCCGGCGAGAACGGCGAAGGAGAGAACGAAGGCGGCCGCGGCCCGCACCGTCCCCGGGAGCAGCAGGTCGCCGGGCGGGGCCACGAACTGTTCCAGGGGTGGGTAGCGTTGAAGCAGGAACCGGAGGGCAGCCCCGGACAGGATCAAGCCGGCGGCGGCCGTGAGCGAGGCGGAAATCGCACCCCCGGCCGCGCGGGAAACGTTCATCCGGGCTTCCGGGACCCCGCGCTCCCTGAGGAAATGGAAGTCGTCCGCAAGGAAGGCCGCCCGCCCCCTCTCCTGCAGGAAGAGGACCACGAGGAAGATCGCGGCGAACCCTCCGAATACACCCCAGCCGATCGCCGTCGCGTACCTCTTCGCCAGGAACATCCGCGGGAGCCGTTCCTCCCCCGCGAGGACCTTCTCGACGATGGGCACGGAGCGGAGGGCCGCGGTCACCTGTTCGACGTCCGCCCGGGTGAGCCGCTCCGGACGCATGCGGATATGGATATACCCCGGAAGCGGATTCCCTCCCGGCGAGCGGAGGGAGTCGAGTCCCGGGTACGCCAGGAGGAACTCCTTCCACGCCGCGTCCGGGTCCCTGTAGACGGCGTCCCGGACGGGAGGAAGCGCGGCGACCTTTCCTGCCAGCCCCTCCCCCTCCCCCTGGGGGACCGGCGTCCGGAGCACGGCGGTGATCGCGTACCGGGACGCGAGGAACCGGTCCGCTCCGCCGGACAGGAAAAGAACGAGGAACGCGAAGGCGGCCGGCGCCACGAAGAGGAACCGAAGAATCGTATCCCGAAGGGTGGCTCCCGGCGCGAGCCGCCAGTCGATCCAGAGAAGGGCGGGCCGGCTCACGAGGCACCGCCGGTGGCGATGCCGTTTGCCGGGGCGGGCGCCGCGGCGGCGGATTCCCCGGCGGACGCCGGGGAGGCCGGGACGGGAACCCGGTGCACGAGGAACGGCCCCGCGGCCACCCCCTGGCCCGCCGTGGCTGCCCAGCGCTCCGGGATCTGCCGCTCCGCGAGCACGATCGTGTTCCCCTCGCGGGCGAGGGCCCGGAACAGTCCGCCGAGCAGGTCCCGGAATGGACCCCCGGCCGCCGCCACCACGCCGTCCCCGAACAGGAAGCGCGGTCCCCGAATCAGTTCCGCCGCGAGCTCCGCCCGCACCCTTTCGGAAGCGGACAAGGAGGCAAGCCTCCAGTCCCCGGAGCCCGCGAGGCCCACCATAGAGAGAAGCCCTTCCTGCCGCTCCCGCCGCTCCCTCTGCTTCATCCCCCCGGCCGCCA
>DASWBR010000061.1:0-1630 GCA_036390495.1 Candidatus Deferrimicrobiaceae bacterium
CACCTTCCACGACGTCTTCGCGATGGTGGGGATCTTCTACATCCTCCGGATCGAGAAGGACCTCCTCTTCATCACGGCCCTCCTGACGATCGGCGGCTATTCGCTCACCGACACGGTGGTCGTCTTCGACCGGATCCGGGAAAACATCCGGCTCCGGAAGCGGGGGACCTTCTCCGACACGATCAACCTCAGCGTCAACGAGGTCCTCAGCCGGACGATCGTGACCTCCCTGACCGTGTTCATTGCGACGATCTCGCTCCTCTTCTTCGGGGGGATCGTGCTGCGCAATTTCGCCCTCGCCCTGGCGATCGGGATCCTCATCGGGACGTACTCGTCGATCTTCGTGGCGAGCCCGGTGGTCGCCTTGTGGCGCGGGGAGAAGATGACCGAAGTGAAGGGGTGACGGAGGCCACGGGGTGAAGGAGGCGGTCGCCCGCGAGTGGGCCCTCCTCGCGCCCGACCCCTCCCTCGTCCGCGAACTCTCCGCCTTTCACGGCCTGGTCCCCGCGGCCGCCGCGGTGCTGGCGAACCGGGGAATCACCGACCGCCGGGACGTGGACCGGTTCCTCCGGGGCACCCTGTCGGACCTTCCCGACCCATCCCTCCTGAAAGACGTAGACAAGGCCGCGGAGCGGCTCGCCAGGGCGGGGCGGAAAGGCGAGCCCGTCCTCGTCTACGCCGATTACGACGCGGACGGCGCGACGGGCGCCGCCTGCCTCCGTCTCTTCCTGGGGGAGATCTTTCCCGGCCTCCCGGTGCGGATCCACCAGAACGACCGGCGGCGCGACGGGTACGGCCTCCAGGCGCACGTTCTCGCGCAATCCGCGCGGGAAGGGTACCGGCTCGTCGTGTCGGTGGACTGCGGCATCTCCGACGCCGCCGCCGTGTCGGAGGCGGCGCGGGAAGCGGTGGAAGTGATCGTCACCGACCACCACCTGCCGGGCGGGCCCCTTCCGGCCGCGCACGCCGTCGTGAACCCGAGGCGGCCGGACTGCCCGTTCCCCGCGAAGGAGGTGGCCGGGGTGGGGGTCGCCTTCCTCCTCCTGTGCGCGCTGCGGAAACGGCTGCGGGAGGACGGTTTCTTCGACGGCCGCCCGGAGCCGTCTCTCCGGGGGTACCTCGATCTGGTGGCGCTTGGAACCGTGGCCGACATGGCTCCCCTCCGGGACGGGAACCGCCTGCTCGTCCGCGAGGGGTTGAGGGAGATCCGGAAGGGGCCCCGCCCCGGCGTCGAGGCGCTCTTCGCCGCCGCGGGGGTCCCCCACGAAACGGCCACGGAAGCCGACCTGGGGTTCCGCGTCGGCCCGCGCCTGAACGCCGCGGGGAGGGTCGGGGACGCCTCCCGCAGCGCGAGGATCCTCGTGTCGGACAGCCGCGAGGAGGCGGGCCGCCTGGCCCGGGAACTGAACGACGACAACGCCCGTAGGCAGCGGGAGGAGGAGCGGATCCTCGGGCGCGTGGAGGAGTTCCTCGCCGCGGCCGGGGAAATCCCCCCCGCGATCGTCCTGTCCGACCCGGCGTGGAACGCAGGGGTCCTGGGGATCGTGGCCTCGCGGATTCTGGAACGGTACGCGCGGCCCGTGGTGCTGCTTTCGGAGGAGGACGGGGTGGCGAAGGGGTCGTGCCGCAG
>DASWBR010000062.1:0-14293 GCA_036390495.1 Candidatus Deferrimicrobiaceae bacterium
CGGGATCTCCTCGCGGCGGTGGGCGAGGCGATTCCCTTGCTGACCGAGGAGCGGGAGTTCGCCCTGCTGGACCGCGTGCTCGATGCGGTCGCGGCAACCGGCGAGGCGGGCTCCGAGGTCCGCGGGCAGGCGGTCCCGAAGACCCTCGAGGCTGTGGATTTCCGGCGCATCGCGGAGATCTGCCTTTCCGATCCGGACGCGGCGAGGGAGTGCGCCGAGGGCGCAGAACTCCTCGTGAAGCACGGCGTCCGGTCCGCGGACCCCCTTCTCGATCGTCTCCTGGTGGAGCCCGACAAGGGGATGCGGAGGGTCCTGCTCACCCTGCTCGTCCGGATCGGGGAACCCGCGGTGCCCTTCATCCTGGAGCGGCTCAAGGACCTCCCGTGGTATTTCCTCCGGAACCTGTGCCTGCTCCTCGGGGAGATCGGCGTGTCCTCGACGGTCCCGGGGCTCGTCCGCATGCTGTCCCACAAGGAGTACCGGGTGCGGCGGGAGGCGATCCAGGCCCTCGGAAAGCTCCGGGCGACGGATCCGGACGCGGTCTCGGCCCTGGGCAGGATTCTCCAGGCGGAATCCCTGTTCCCCTCCCCGAAGGAGGATCCGATCCGGATCGACGCGGCGAGCGCCCTCTCCCGGATCGGCGGCGCGGAGGCGATGTCGTACCTGTACCGGGGAAAGGCGTCCCGCCGGGCCGCGGTGCGGGAGCATTGCGAGGCGCTGCTGCGCACGAAGGGGAAGGAATGAAGGCGCGGGACGTCTTCCAGGCGCTCCTCTCCGACCTGGTCCAGCTGTTCCAGGCGGTGACGGTCTACCCCGAGTCGCACCAGTTCGTCCGGGATCCGCTGTACCGGCTCCACCGCCGCCTGCAGGAGGAGGCGAAGCGACTCGGGAAACTCACCATCGGCTTCCTGGGCGACCAGGTGGTGATCGACCAGATCCCCTTCCTGGCCACGACCACGGGGATCCGGCGGATGATCCGGAAAATGAGCGAGCGGGGGATCGAGAAGGTCGTCGTCGACGCGGGGGTCGATGCCGCGGACCTGAAGGAATTCGTCACCTGGGTCGCGTGTGCCGGCCCGGAGGACCCCGGGAGGGATTGGCGCTCCCTCGTTTTCGGCCGGATCACGGGAATGGGGGAAGCGGCCCTGCCCGACCTCCCCGTGGAGCGGGCCTCGCCGCAGCTTCTCGCCGGGGCGGCGGACGTCCTGAAGGACGTCCTCCGCTCCCTTGCGTCGGGCTCCCGCCGCGGGAGCATCGGGGATGGGCTCGACATCGTGGCCGCGGTGATGAAGGCGCTGCGCCAGGGGGAGTACCTCATCGACCGCCTGATCCGCCTGCAGTCCCACGACGACTATACCGTCACCCACTCGCTGAACGTCTGCGTGATGGTGGTGGCGCAGGCGACGCGCCAGGGCTTCCCCGACGCCATGGTCCGGGAGGTCGGCCTGGCCGCCCTGCTCCACGACATCGGAAAGGAGCTGATCCCCGGGGAGATCCTGAACAAGCCCGGCAAGCTCGACGGCCAGGAGTTCGCCCGGATGTCCCTGCACCCGTCCCTCGGGGCGTTCCACCTGAGGAAGCTCGCGCTCGACACCGACCTGCCGGTGATCGTCTGCTACGAGCACCACGTTCGGTACGATCGCTCCGGCTACCCGAAGGTGCGCTACCCGGAGGAGCTCCACCCGGTATCCCTGATGACCCAGATCGCCGACGTGTACGACGCCCTCCGGACGTTCCGGCCGTACCGCGCCAGCCTCGACCTCGAGACCACCGTCGGGATCCTCCGGAAAGGCCGCGGGACGGAGTTCGACCCGAAGCACCTCGACAACTTCCTTCAGCTGGTTTCCTGAGTCACCCCAGGCGGTGGCGGCGGGAGGCGATCCACCGGTAGAGGACGCGGGAGAGGAACGCGGCGCCGGGCAGGGAGAAGAGGGAGGCGGCGCGCCGCCAGCGGGGGAGCCGTCGGAGGATCTCCGGGACCGCCTTCTCCCCGGCGAGAACCGCTCCGTCCGGCAGGACGAGGTGCACCGCCCGCATGCAGTCGGATTCCGAAACGGCGGGAAACCGGCTCCGCGCTTCCACAGAGAGACACGGGAGGTACTCGAATGCGCCGGGGTCCGGCGCGTTCCGCCGCACCCAGTCGACCGCCCCCCGGCACACGGGGCAATCCGCGTCGTAGATCAGGACGGCCGGGGCCACGGCTCAGCAGATCCTCGGGAGCTGGTCCCCCACCGGGTAGTCGACGGCGCGCAAGCCTCCCGCGAGGGTCCGCATCCGCACGCCGGGCGCCCCCTCCCCGACTTCTCCGATGACGGCGGCCTCGCGGCCGTACGGGTGATCCCGCAGGGCGGCCAGCACGTTTCCGGCCACCGCCGCGTCCGCGATCAGCACCGCCTTCCCCTCGTTGGCGAGGTACAGCGGGTCGAAACCGAGGATCTCGCACACCCCGCGCACGGCCTCCCGGACGGGCAGGCGCGCCTCGTCCAGCACGAACCGGGCGTTCGCGGTCGCCGCCATCTCGTTCAGGGTGACGCCGACGCCGCCGCGGGTCGGGTCCCGCAGGAAGCGGACGCCGTCCCCGAACCGCGCGAGCACCGGCAGGAGAAGGCCCGCGAGGGGCGCCACGTCGGAGAGCACCGGGGCCGTGATGGACAGCCCCTGCCGCGCGACCAGCACCGCCACGTGGTGGTCGCCCATCGTCCCCGTGAGGAGGATGCGGTCCCCCGGGCGGACCTTCGAAGGGGACGGCTTCCACCCGTCCACCGAGACGCCCAGGCCGGCGGTGGTGATGAAGATCCCGTCCCCCTTCCCCCGCTCGACCACCTTGGTGTCCCCGCACGCGATCACCACCCCGGCCTCGCCCGCCGCCTCCTTCATCGCGGCGAGCGCCCGCTCCAGCGTCTCGAGGGGGAGCCCCTCCTCGAGGATGAGGCCGCAGGAGATCGCAAAGGCCTTCGCCCCGCACACCGCCAGGTCGTTGACGGTGCCGCAGACGGCGAGCCGCCCGATGTCCCCCCCCGGGAAGAAGGGAGGCGTCACCACGTACCCGTCCGTGGTGAAGGCGATCTCGCCCTCGATCCTCCCCAGGAGGCCGGAGTCGAGGAACGGGGCGAGCACCGGGTTGTCGAAATACCGCGCGATCACCTTCGCGATCAGGTCGCGGGTCCGTTTGCCGCCCTCGCCGTGCGAGAGGAGGATCTTTTCGTGCATCGGGGTTTCAGGAGGCTCCGTATTTGTAATAGGCTGCGCACGTCCCCTCGCTGCTGACCATGCACGGGCCGTACGGCTCCTCCGGCACGCACGCCTTCCCGAAGAGGGGGCATTCGGGGGGCACGATCTTCCCCTTCAGCACGTCGCCGCACCGGCAGGCGGTCTTTTCGGAGGAGAAGAGCACGGGGACGCCGAACTTCCTCTCCGCGTCGTACGCGTCGTACCGGTCCGCGATCCGCAGTCCCGATCCCGGGATGACCCCGATCCCCCTCCACCCCGTGTCGCACGGCGTGAATACCTCCGCGACCAGTTCCTGCGCCTTCCGGTTCCCCGCGCCCGTCGCCACCCGCGTGTACTCGTTCTCCACCCGGGCCGCCCCCTCCCGGATCTGGCGTACCAGCATGGAGATCCCCAGGAGGATGTCGAGCGGCTCGAAGCCGGCGACGACGCACGGGATCCGGCGCTCCGACGCGACCGCCCGGTACGCGTCCGCGCCGATAATGGCGGACACGTGGGCGGGGCACAGAAACCCCTGGATCCGGATATCGGGGTCGGCGGCGAGGATCCCCATCGCCTCCGGGATGGTCCGCACGGAGGAGAGGACGGAGAAATTCGCGACGCCCCGCTGCGCCGCGGTCCGGATGGCCCCCGCGATGGCGGGGGCCGTGGTCTCGAAACCGACCCCGAGGAACACCACCTCGCGATCCGGCGACCCGGCGGCCAGCGCCACGGCGTCCAGCGGGGAGTACACCACCCGGACGTCGAGCCCCTCCCCCTTTTCCCGCTCGAGGGAGGACGACGTCCCGGGGACGCGGAGCATGTCGCCGAACGAGGCCAGCAGCGCGCCTCGCTCCTTCCCGAGCGCGATCGCCGCGTCGATGTACCCGTCCGGCGTGACGCACACGGGGCATCCGGGGCCGGACACCATGGTCACGGCGCCGGACAGGAGAGGGCGGATGCCGCAGCGCGCGATGGCCACGGTGTGGGTCCCGCACACCTCCATGATGCGCACGGGGCGGTCCCCGGCGTCCTCCCGGATCCGCGCGACCAGCGCCTTCGCGGTCGCGGGGTCGCGGAAATCGTCAATGTACGTCAGGCGCATCCGCGATTTCCCGGAACAGCTCGAGGGTCTGCAACGCCGCCCCTTCCGAGAGCCTCTCGATCGCGAAGCCGGCGTGGACGATCACCCACTCCCCCACCGACACGTCGTCGAGCAGCATCAGCGAGATCTCCCGGCGCACGCCCCCCAACTCCACGACCGCCGCGTCGCCGGACCGCTCCATGACCTTCGCCGGGACCCCGAGACACATGCCCCTACCCCCCTGCGACCCGCTGGGCCGCGTAATACGCCTGGCCGAGGGAGATCCCCCCGTCGTTCGTCGGGACCACCCGGTGGATCAGCGGGACCATCCTCCGCTTCCGAACCCCCGAAAGGACCCGGGACAGCAGCGTCATGTTCTGGAAAACGCCGCCGGAGAGGATGACGTGCCGCGCGCCGGACGATTCCGCGATCCGTTCCACCGCCGCGAGGATCGCGTCGGCGAGCGTGTCGTGGAACCGGCGGGCGATCCGCCCCGTCCCGACCCCGCGCCTCGCGTCGGAGACCACCCCTGCGATCAGTTCCTTCCAGTGTACCGTAACTCCCCCGTCTCCCCCGGAAAGGGTGAAAGGATACGTCCCGGCGGGCGACCGGGAGACGGTCCCCTCCAGCCGCATCGGCGCCTGACCCTCGAAGCTCGCGCGGGTGCACAGGCCGCAGAGCGCGGAAACGGCGTCGAAGAGCCGGCCCGCGCTGGAGGTGGGCACTACGTTGATCCCCTTCCCGAGGGCATCGAGGAGGAGGCGGGCCGCGTCCGGAGGAACCCCCGGGAACCGTTCGGCCGCCACCGCCGCGGCCTCCTCCCGGCCGAGCGCTTCCCTCGCCAGGGAGAGCGCGGCGCGCCAGGGCTCGCGGACGGCGGCGTCCCCGCCGGGGAGGGGGAAATAGGCGAGGTGCCCCGCGCGCGTCACCTCCATCCCGTCCACCGCGAAGAACTCCCCGCCCCAGATCGCCCCGTCCTCGCCGTACCCCGTCCCGTCGAACGCCACGCCCACGGCCTTTCCCGAGAACCCCGTCTCCGCCAGCACCGAGAAGACGTGGGCCTTGTGGTGCTGGAGGGCGAAGAGGCGTTCCGCGCCGGCCCGGGGCGCGAACGCCGTCGTGAAGTATCCGGGGTGCAGGTCGTGGCAGGCGGCGCGGAGGCGCGCGCCCAGGAAGCCGTGGAAGAAGCGGAACGCTTCCTCGTAGAACTCCCGGACCGCCACCTCCTCGAGGTCCCCGAGGTGCTGGGAGAGGTACGCCGCGTCGCCCTTCACGATGCAGAAGGTTCCTTTCAGCTCTCCCCCCAGGCCGGCCACCTCGGGGAAGGATCGGCGCAGCGGGATCGGGGCGGGGACGAATCCCCGCGCCCGCCGGATCGGGTAGGCGCTCCGGCCCACCCGCCGGACCACCGAGTCGTCCGAGCGCTGTACCACCTCGCGGTCGTGGAGCAGGAAGAAATCGGCGATCCCCTTGAGCCGCGAGAGCGCCTCGCCGTTGCCGATGGCGATCGGCTCGTCGGTGACGTTCCCGCTGGTCATCACCAGGGGGCGCACGGTCCGGGAGAGGAGCAGCCGGTGGAGCGGGGTGTACGGGAGGAACGCCCCCACCGTGGGGAGCCCCATCGAGACGGCGGGAGCGAGGGGGGACCGGGGCCGGGCGGGGAGGAGGAGGATCGGGGCCGCGGGGGAGAGCAGGATCGCCTCGTCCGCCGCGGTGGCCGAAGCCGCCGCCCGCAGGGACCGGGTGTCCGGGAACATGACCGCGAACGGCTTCTCCTCCCGCCGCTTCCGGTCCCGCAGCGTCCGCACGGCCTCCTCGCACGTCGCGTCCGCCGCGAGCTGGAATCCCCCGAGCCCCCGGAGGGCGACGACGGCGCCGCCGCGCAACGCGTCCGCCGCCGTACCGATCGGGTCCGCCGCCGGTACGGGCGAGCCGTCCGCCGCCAGGAGCCCGACCCGCGGCCCGCACGCGGGGCACGCGTTCGGCTCCGCGTGGAACCGGCGGTTCGCCGGGTCCCCGTACTCCCCGGCGCATTCGGGGCACATGGGGAAGGCGCCCATCGACGTGCGCTCCCGGTCGTAGGGCAGGGAGGTGACGATGGTGAAGCGGGGGCCGCACCCGGTGCAGTTGGTGAACGGGTAGCCGTGCCGCCGGTCCCCCGGATCGGAGAGCTCCCGGAGACAGTCGGGGCACGTGGCGATGTCCGGTGGGATGGTGGAGAGCGCGATCCCTTCCCGGCGGCTCTCGCGGATCGCGAACCCCGGTGTCCCCGTGGGGGCCACGACGCGGAAGGAGAGGCGGGTGATCCGCGCCGCGGGGGGCGCTTCGGCGCGAAAGAGGGCGCGGAACCGTGCGACCGCTTCCGGCTCCCCCTCGACGCGGGCCACGACGCCCCCGGGCGTGTTCTCGACCCACCCGGAGAGTCCGCACCGGGAGGCCAGGCGGTGGACGAAGGGGCGGAACCCCACCCCCTGCACCACGCCGCGGGCGGCGATCTCGAGGGCGGCCTGGGCCATGGGGCTGGGCATCAGCGGCCCGGGGGTGCCGCAAACGCCGCGATCTCTCCCCGCACCTTCTCGACGATCTCCCCGAAGCGCGCCGCGAGCAGCGAAGACAGTTCGAGGCTGTACGTACCGATGTCGGCGGGGACGACGCCGAGGACGAGCATCCTCGGAAGCGTCTCGCGCAGCCGCATCATCCCGAGGACGCCCGCGAGGTTCACGTCGTGGAGGGACCAGGCCGGCGAGGCGGACCCGGCGATCTCGCCGGGGTCGAGGCGGATCACGGTTCCCGGCGGGAACGGGGCGTCCACTGCGTCCACGACGACCACCCGCTCCTCCCCCTCGATCAGGTTCAGGAGGGTGGCACCGGCGACGCCGCCGTCCAGGTATTCGACGCCGGCCGGGACCCCCCGGCGGGATAGCTCCCGGACGACGTGCACGCCAATCCCCTCGTCGCATAACAGGATGTTGCCGACGCCGATGGCGCGCATTGTGGTGTCCCCCCGGAAAGCGGAAAGGACCAGTGTAGCAGACGGGAAAGCCTCCGGCGGGCGGTGTGGTATCCTGACCCGCATGGGCGGGGGAAAGGTCCGCATCGAGGTCGAGCGGTCGATCCTGCAGTCCGCGGACGAGGCGTCGCGGGCCATCCGCTCCCTCCTTGCCGGCCGGAGGATCTACGCCCTCAACCTGATCTCCTCGCCCGGCTCCGGGAAGACGACGCTGATCGAGGCGCTCCTTGCGAGGTTCGCGGGGAAGGGCGGCGTGGCGGTCGTGGAAGGGGACATCGAGACCGACATCGACGCGGAGAGAATCCGGAAGCACGGCGTGCAGGTCCGCCAGATCAACACCCGCTCCTCCTGCCACATCCAGCCGTCGCAGCTCCTGTCCGTCCTCCGGGAGATGGACCTCCAGGGGACGAAGCTGCTGATCGTCGAGAACGTGGGGAACCTCGTGTGCCCGGCGGAGGTGTCGCTGGGGGAGGACGCCCGCATCGTCCTGCTGAGCGTGACCGAGGGGGACGAAAAGCCCCTGAAGTACCCCCTCGTCTTCCGCACCTCCGGCCTCCTCGTGATCACGAAGACGGACCTCCTCCCGTACGTGAAGTTCGACGTGGAGAAGGTCCGGCGGGCAGCCCGCGCGGCCAACCCCGCGGTGGAGATCTTCGAGGTGTCCGCCGTCAGCGGCGCGGGGATTTCCGCCCTCCTCGACCGGGTCGGGGAGCTCCGCGAGGCGAGGTTCCCCGGACCGTGAATCGGAACCGTCCGTCCGGGTGACCGGGTGCACGAGTTCGGGGTCGCCAGCGAGATCCTCGATGTCGCCGTCGCCGAGGCGGAACGCCACGCGGCGAAAAAGGTGACGTCCATCCTGCTTCGCGTCGGGGTGCTTCGCGCGATCGAGCCGGAACACCTCTCCTTCCTCTTCGCCCACCTCGCCCACGGCACCCTGGCCGACGGGGCGACCCTCACGGTCCTCGAGGAGCCGGTCCGGGTCGAGTGCCCCGCCTGCGGAATCCTCGAGGCGCCTTCCATCGTCTGGGAATGCCCCCGCTGCAAAGGGGGTGTCGTAGCGGCGACGGGAGGCGATTCCCTCGAGATCGTCTCCCTGGAGGTCGACGTCTGAGTTGCGCCCCGCCCGAAAGCGGGTATCAAATCGCCAAGAATTCCTGATATTTTAATGCCAAGGCATTTTAAAATCCGGCATTGATGACTTGCCATTCATATCCATTGATTTTTATTCACTTCCAAGTGCCTGATAATAAGGCATTAAATTTCCTTGACATGAGTAGAACTGTTTTTTAAATTCAACCGGACAATAACAAAGTGCCCTTGCAGGAGGCGCAGATGCTCACGAAGCGGGGGGAAGGTCTCAGCCGGCGCGAATTCGTCCAGATCGCGGGGGGGACCCTCGCGGCGCTGGGGATGTCCGGCGCGCTGACGCCGAAGCTGGCCCGCGCCCTGGAAAAGGCCGCGGCGGGGAGGCCCAAGGTCGTATGGCTCCACTTCGCCAGCGACACGGGGTGCACGGAGTCGCTCATCAAGTCGGACTACCCGAGCGCGGCGGAGCTGGTGCTCGACATCCTGAGCATCGACTACCACGAGTCGATCATGGCCGCCGCCGGGAAGCAGGCCGACGAGCTGCTGGCCAAGTCGGTGGCGGCGAAGGATTACATCTGCGTGGTCGAGGGCGGGATCCCCACCGTGCCGGGCCACGGGATGATCAGCGGCCGGGAGATGATGGACATCGCGAAGGAGGTGTGCGGCAACGCGAAGGCGGTCCTCGCCGTCGGCTCCTGCGCGGTGGACGGGGGCGTTCCGGCGGCGGCGCCCAACCCGAGCAAGATCAAGGGCGTCGACGAGTTCCTCAACATGAAAGGGAAGGTCATCAACCTGCCGTGCTGCCCGGTGAACCCGGAGTGGCTCATCGGCACGGTGGTCTACGTCCTGACCATTGGGAAGGTTCCCGAGCTCGACGCCCACGGGCGTCCGAAGATGTTCTACGGCCGGAAGATCCACGACAACTGCCCGCGCCGCACCCACTTCGACGGCGGCCGCTTCGTCGAGCAGTTCGGCTCAAAGGAGGAGGCCGCGGGGTACTGCCTGTACAAGGTGGGGTGCAAGGGCCCCGAGGCGTGGTCGGAGTGCCCGAAATCGCGCTGGAACGCCAAGCAGTCGTGGTGCATCGAGATCGGCTCCCCGTGCGTCGGGTGCTCCGAAAACGGGTGGACGGACCACTTCTCCCCGTTCTACTCCAAGCTTGCCGACGTCAAGCTCCCGTACGGCGACATGACGGCGGACAAGATCGGCATCGGGCTGGCGGCCGTCACGGGCGCGGCCATCGTGGGGCACGCCGTGCTGAAGGCGGCGAAGGGGAAGGGCGACGGGGAGAAGAAATAGGCGCGACCACCTGACCGAACGATAAAGAGGAGAGGGAGAGCCGATGGCAAAGCGAGTCGTGATCGATCCGATCCCCCGCATCGAGGGGCACCTCCGCATCGAGGTGGAGGTGGAGAACGGGAAGGTGAAGGACGCCTGGAGCTCCGGGACCCTGTTCCGCGGCTTCGAGATCATCCTGCAGGGGAGGGACCCGCGGGACGCCTGGTTCATCACCCAGCGGATCTGCGGCGTCTGCCCCGTGTCGCACGGGCACACGAGCACCCTCGGGCTGGAGCAGTCGTTCCAGGTGACCCCCCCCGACAACGCCCGGATCATCCGGAACCTGATCGAGGGGGGGCAGTTCGTCCACTCCCACATCCTCTGGTTCTACCAGCTGAACGCGCTGGACTACGTCGACGTCGTCTCCGCCCTCCAGGCGAGGCCGAAGGAGAAGTACCTCCAGGAGGTGCAGGGGAAGCTGAAGAAGTTCGTGGAGAGCGGGCAGCTGGGGCCTTTCGCCAACGGCTACTGGGGACACCCGGAGTACAAGCTTCCGCCGGACCTGAACCTGCTCGCCGTGGCGCACTACCTCGAGGCGCTGGAGATGCAGAAGGAGGCGTCGACGGTGGTGGCCATGCTCGGGGGGAAGATGCCGATGCACATGAGCACCCCCCCCGGCGGGACGACCTACGTCCCCATCGTGGAGGACCTGGACAGCATCCTGTGGCGCCTGAAGAGGCTCCAGGCGTGGATCGACACGGTCTTCATCCCGGACGTGCTCGCCATCGCCCCCTACTACCTGAAGTGGGCCGGGATCGGCAAGGGGGTGGGGAACTACCTGTCCTGGGGCGTCTTCGAGGACGCCTCCTTCGACCCGAAGAAGCGGGCGCTGCCGCGCGGCGCGATCTTCGGCGGGAAGCTCGCCGTGGCGGAGGCGGACGGGAAGGACGTGAAGGAGTACGTCGAACACTCCTGGTTCACCGCGGAGTGCGGGAACCGGAACCCGATGGAGGGGAAGACGGAACCGAAGTTCACGAAGATGGGGGACGACAAGTACACGTGGCTGAAGGCGCCGCGGCTCAAGGATCAGCCCATGGAGGTGGGAGCCCTCTCCCGGGTGCTGGTCGCATACCTCTCCGGGGACGCCAAGGTGAAGTCCCTGGTGGACGGGACGCTCAAGGCCCTGGGGCAGGCGGGGCACCCCGAGGTGCTGCTTTCCGTGCTCGGCCGGATCGCCGCCCGCGCCCTGGAGACGAAGGTCGTCATCGACGGGATGATCGACTGGACCGGGGAGCTCCTGGCGAACCTGAAGGCGGGGAAGACCCAGACGTACGCCCTGAACACGGTCCCCGACAAGGGGCAGGGGATGGGGCTGTGGGAAGCGCCGCGCGGGGCGCTGGCCCACTTCAACGTGATCGAGGGGAAGAAGCTGAAGAATTACCAGTGCGTCGTGCCCACCACGTGGAACGCGTCGCCGCGGGACAACAAGGGGGTCCGCGGGCCGCTCGAGGAGGCGCTGGTGGGGACCCCGGTCTCGAATCCCGACAAGCCCCTGGAAGTGCTGCGCGTGGTCCACTCGTTCGACCCGTGCATCGCCTGCGCGGTGCACATCATCCACCCGGTCACCAACGAAGTGAAGGCGTTCCGGGTCGTCTGACGGGGGGAGGCCCATGGCGGAAGAGCGGTACTACAAGCACGACGGCTTCGAGCGTTTCACCCACTGGGCGCACCTCGTCGACACGGTGATCCTGGTCCTCTCGGGGATGCAGATCCATTACCCGGGATTCGCCGTCTTCGGGGCGATGCAGAACGCCCGGTTCCTCCACATGGTCTCCGCGTACCTGTTCGTGGCGATCGGCGTGTACCACACCTACATCTTCTTCGCCCTCGGCAAGCACCGGATCTCGATGCCGGGGCTCCTCGACTTCTCGGAGCTGGGCCCGATCCTGAAGTATTACCTCCACATCGGCCGGGAGAAGCCGGTTTACGAGAAGTACAACGTGCTGCAGAAGTACGGCTATTTCCTCCTCTTCGCGGTCTCCGTCGTCCAGACCCTGCTGGGGTTCGCCATCTACTGGCCGGCGCAGTTCGCCTTCGTGGCCGGGATCTTCGGGAGCGCGGTGCACATGCGGATCTGGCACACCACGATCATGTGGCTGTTCATCGCCTTCACGGCGCTCCACGTCTACCTGGTCGTGACGGAGGACCGGCGGATGGTCCAGGCGATGATCGACGGGTACTATTACCGGAAGGTCGGGGAGGGGAAGACCGGAGCGTAGGCGCGGGGGACCGCCGCCGCAGCCGGCGGCGGAAAGGCGCCGGGCCGCCGGGGGGACCCCTCCCGGCGGCCCGTTCCTTTTTCCGATAAAATGAACACCGCCCTGTTCCGTTCCGGAGGAGACGCATGGCATTCGACGCGACCACGAATTCGGGGACGGAATCCCCGAGCACCGGCCTGCCCGGCCTCGACCGGGTCCTCAGGGGGCTTCTCCCCGGGGACAACATCGTCTGGCAGGTGGACGGGGTCGAGGATTACGTCCCCTTCGTCGACCCGTTCGTCCACGACGCGCTCGCCCGGGGGAAGCGGCTGGTCTACTTCCGCTTCGCCCGCCACCTCGAGCTCGTTCCGCCGGGGATCGGGGCGGAGATCCACCGGCTGAGCCCCGAGGTGGGGTTCGAGACGTTCACCGCGCAGATCCACAAGGCGATCGAGGAGGCGGGGCGGGGGACCTACTACGTCTTCGACTGCCTCTCCGACCTGGCCGCGGACTGGTACAGCGACCTGATGTTGGGGAACTTCTTCATGGTCACCTGCCCGTACCTGTACGACCTCGAGACGGTGACGTTCTTCGCCCTGTTCCGCGACTGCCATTCCTTCGACGCCGTCTCCGCCATCCGCGGCACGACGCAGATCCTGATCGACGTCTTCCGCCACGGCGAGCGGCTCTACGTCCACCCGCTGAAGGTGGACCACCGCCACTCGCCCACCATGTACTTCCCCCACGTCTGGGGCGACGGCGACTTCCTTCCGCTGACGGAGAGCGCGGTGCTCTCCGAGGTCCTGGTGGAGCTCACGGAGCGGCGGGTGGACGCCGTGTCGCGGACGCTGGACATGTGGGACCGCAAGCTCCTCCAGGCCCGGGAGGTCCTCGAGGAGGTGGAACTGGGGATCCGTCCCGAGGGGGAGGCGACGGAGATCTTCCGCCGGCTCCTGCGCATGATGGTGACCCGGGACGAGCGGCTGGTGGCGCTCGCCTCCCGCTGGCTCGACCTGTCGGACCTCCTCGCGATCCGGAAGCGGATGATCGGCACGGGCCTGATCGGCGGGAAATCGGTGGGGATGCTGCTCGCGCGGGCGATCCTGTGCCGGACGAATCCCCGCTGGAAGGAGCGCCTGGAGACGCACGACTCGTACTACATCGGCTCGGACGTCTTCTACACGTACCTGGTGCGGAACGGCTGCTGGCGGGCGAGGCGGGAGCAGCGCAACGTCGAAACCTTCCTGGACGGGGCGGAACGGGCGAGGGAACGGATCCTGTCGGGCGATTTCCCAGGCTTCATCCGGGAACAGTTCGTGGCGATGCTGGAGTATTTCGGGCAGTCGCCGATCATCGTCCGGTCGAGCTCTCTCCTCGAGGACAGCTTCGGCAACGCCTTCACCGGGAAGTACGACAGCCTGTTCTGTCCGAACCAGGGTTCCCCCCAGCAGCGGCTCGACGCGTTCCTTTCCGCGGTGCGCGCCGTGTACGCCAGCACGATGAGCTCCGAGGCCCTCCTCTACCGTTCCCACCGGGGGCTGATCGACCGGGACGAGCAGATGGCGATCCTCGTCCAGCGGGTGTCGGGGGCGGTGCACGGCCACCTCTTCTACCCGCAGGTGGCGGGGGTGGGGCTGTCGTACAACCCGTACGTCTGGAGCGACCAGATCGACCCGGAGGCGGGGGTGGTGCGGCTGGTGTTCGGCCTGGGGACCCGTGCGGTGGACCGGGCCGACGACGACTATACCCGGATGGTCTCCCTGAACGCCCCGCTGCGGCGCCCCGAGGCGGGCCGCGACCGCGGGCCGGCGTACTCCCAGCGGCGGGTCGACGTCCTGGACCTGTCGGCGAACCGGTTCTCCTCCGAGGGGATCGATGACGTGATCGCCGTCTCCCCGGAGCTGCCCCTGCGGCTGTACGCCGCGAAGCGGAGCGACCTGTCGCGCGGCGCAGGGGAAACGCGCCCGGGACCGGCCGGCTGGGTCCTCACCTTCGAACGCCTCCTGACGGAGACCTCCTTCGTCCCGGACCTCCGGGAGATGCTGGGGATCCTGCGGGACGCCTACGAGTACCCCGTCGACACGGAGTTCACCGCGAATTTCCTCCCCGACGGCCGGTGCCGAGTCAACCTGGTTCAGTGCCGTCCCCTCCAGGTGAAGGAAGGGGGAAACATCGTCGAGCCGCCGAAGCGGATCCCACGGGACGCTCTGGTGCTGGAATCCCGGGGGCCGGTCATCGGCCAGAGTTCCCTCTCCCTGATCGACCGGATCCTCTACGTGGACCCCGAGGCGTATTCCGCGCTTCCGGTGCGGGAGCGCGGCTCCATCGCCCGCCTGATCGGCCGGATCAACCGCCTGCCGCGGGAACATG
>DASWBR010000063.1:0-8044 GCA_036390495.1 Candidatus Deferrimicrobiaceae bacterium
CGCCCTGACGATCGTGCTCCCCGCGGAGGCGGGGGTGCACCGGTCCATCACCGGGGGAGGCGACACCGTCGGGCTCCGGGTTCCCGACCACCCCGTGCCGCGCGCCCTCGCGCAGGCCCTGGGCGGGGCGATCACGGGAACGTCGGCGAACCGCTCGGGGAACCCGGGCGATTGGGATTCCGCCGAGGAAATCGTCCGCGAGTTCACGGGGGAAGCGGACTGGGTCCTTTGGGGCGGGAAGATCCGGGGGGCCGCGCGCCGGGAAGGCGCCCCCGGCAGGTCCCCGGGATCCACCGTCGTCCGGTTGACCGACGACCGGCCGGTCCTGCTGCGGGAGGGCGTGATTCCATTTGGCACGATAACCGAATTCCTGGAGAGAGGGTGAGCGCGCCATGGCCATCGTGAAGCCGTTCCGGGGGGTCCATTACGACGTGAGGAAGATAGGGGACCTGACGAAGGTGGTGGCCCCGCCGTACGACGTCATCCCGCCGGAGGAGCAGGAGGCGCTCCACCGCCGCCATCCCCGCAACATCGTCTGGATCGACTTCGGGATGGCCCGGGAAGGGGACGGCCCCGCGGAAAACAAGTACACCCGCGGAGCCCGCTGGTTCCGCGAGTGGCAGGCGGAGGGAACCCTCGTCCGGGACGCGGCTCCCGCCCTGTATTACTACGAACAGGAGTTCTCCATTCCCGGGAAACGGACCTACGTCCGGAAGGGGTTCCTGGGCGCCCTCAGGCTTTCCGCCTTCGGCGAGGGGGAAGTCTTCCCCCACGAGCGGACGCTCTCGCGCCCGAAGGAGGACCGCCTCGCGCTGATGCGCGTCACGGACGCCCACATGAGCCCCATCTTCGGGCTCTTCTCCGACCCCGCCGACGGGGTGCTGAAGAGCCTCCGTTCCGGGATGGCGCCGGCGCCGGACCTCGCCGCCGTCGACGACCTCGGCGTGAAGCACCGGGTCTGGACTGTTTCACAGCCGAAAGCGGTGCTGGGGGCGATCGAGGGGATGGCGGGCAAGGGGGTGTTCATCGCCGACGGGCACCACCGGTACGAGACGGCGCTGGCCTTCCGCGACGAGATGCGCCAGAAGCACGGAGCGGACCCCGCCGCCGCGTACGAGCACGTGCTCATGTTCCTGTGCAACATGGACGACGAGGGGATCGTCATCCTCCCGACCCACAGGGGGATCCACTCCGTGCCGGGGTTCGATCCCGAGGCGTTCCTCGCGAAGGTGCGCTCCCACCTGCCCGTCGAGACGCGCGACGGTTCTCCGGAGGAGGCGATGCGCGCGGTCGAGGAGGCGGGCAGGAAGGGGAAGGCGATCGGCTGGAGCGCCGGCGGCGGCCGGTTCCACGTGGCGACCTTCCCGGACCTCCAGATCTTCTGCGACGCCCGGCTGGCGAAGTTCCCGCCCCAGCTCCGCTCGCTGGACGTGGTGCTCCTCCACGGATTCCTTCTCGAGCAGCTGCTCGGCATCTCCCCGGAGGCGGTGACGGCCGGGCAGTTCGTGAAGTATTACAAGGAGCCGGCGAAGGCCTCGGCGGACCTCTCCTCCGGGGCGATCCAGGCCGCCTTCTTCCTGAACGCGGTGACGATCCCCGAGTTCCGCGACGTGTCGCTCTCGGGCCACGTCCTGCCGCAGAAGTCGACCTTCTTCTACCCGAAGATCGGGACGGGGCTCCTCATCTTCCCCGTGTCCGGGAACGACAAGGTACCGGGGTAAGTGTCCCGATTCATGAATACGGCTGCATTCGAGCGCCGCTGCATCCGCTCCGGCTGCGTTGTGCTCCCTCGTCGTACTCTCCAGTACGCCTCGGTCGCAACGCCTTGCCGGGCGCGGCGCATCGACGCTCTCGGTGCGACGCCCTATTCATGAACCGGGGCACTTCCCCCGGCCCGGCAGTGGAGTGCCGGGTTCTCTGAAGATCCGCCAGCCGGAGGCGGGATACCGGTTCTCGATCGACTCGGTCCTCCTCGCCGGCTTCGCCGCTCCGCACTGCCGCGGGCACGTCCTCGACCTGGGAACGGGGTGCGGCGTCCTCCTGCTGCTCCTGTCCCGCCTCGCCCCCGCCATGCGCTCCGGCACCGGCGTCGAAATCCAGCAAGACCTTTGGGCCTTCGCGGAGAGGAATTTCCGGGAGAACGGCCCGGACCCCCCTCTCCGGGCGGTCCGGGCGGATTTCCGTGGGGAGGTGCCGGGCATCGTCCCGGGAACGTTCGATTTCGCGGTGTCGAATCCCCCCTACGGGCGTCCCGGCTCCGGCCGACGCAATCCGCACCCCGGGAAGGAGGCGGCGCGCCACGAGGTCCATTGTTCCCTCCCGGAGCTGTTCGCGGCGGCCGCCCGCTGCATGGCGCCGGCCGGCAGGTTCGCCCTGATCCTCCCGCATGGACGGCTCCCCGAGGTACCGGACATCGCCCGGAGGGAAGGGATGGGGATCGAGGAGATGCGGCGGGTTCACCCGCGGGAAGGGAACCCGCCGTCGCGCATCCTGATCCTCCTGGCGCGCGGAGCGGAAAGCCCCCCCCGGGAAGTGCCGCCGCTGTACCTTCACGGGGGAGGGGAGAAATATTGCCCGGAGGTGAAGAGGATCTGCCGGCTCTTTTAGGGGGACACTCTTCGGTCTAGAACTTCCGTCCGGGAGGAAGGGGAAGAGTGTCCCCCGCCTTGGCGCGGAGGTGGATGGATCGCAGGCTGTCCCGGGTCTGCGCGTCGGGCACCGAGGCGAGCCCCTCCGGGTCCGGCCCCGGCGGGACCGGATCGGGGGGATCCGTCGCCGTGGGGCGTTCTTCCGGCTCCCCGCTTTCCACCGGACCCACGACGAACCGCAAATCCGTTACCGGGGAGTCCGGTCCCAGGGCGCGGCGGATGTTCGCCAGCAACGCGGGTTTCGACAGCTGGAGTTCCTGCGACCAGGAATGGTTCCGCACGGCGAGGGTGAGGACCCCGTTGCGGAATTTCCTGGGGAACGCCTTCCCCGAGAGCAGGGGGCCGGCGATCTCCCGCCAACCCCTGTGAAGGCGGACGAGCAGGGAAACCTGGGGAACGCCGATGGCCTCGAGGAACCTTTCGAGGTCTGCGGAGAGGGGGACCGGCCCTTCCCGGCTCACGGCCGCGTTTTCCCGCTCCGGCGGAAACGGCCGCCGGCGAGCTGGCCCAGCAGCGCACAGGCGACGAACGCCGGAATCGCCCAGGCGCTGACGTGGTTGGCCAGCCGCAGGTACGCGATCAGGGGGATGGAAAGGTGGACGCACACGAACCACCCCAGGGAGAACCGGCGGAATCCTTCCCTGGCGTATCCCAGGGGGAAGTTCAGGGCGATCGATGCGGCGCCGATCAGCGTGGCGGCGGCCCAGTGGGCCTGCGGGATGGCGGCGGAAACGTTCATCGGTCCATTATAATGGTTCCCGGCCCCTTTCCAACCCGGCGCCACGGAGGGAACTTGTCGCGCGCCCCGTCCCCCGCGATGATCCTGATCTTCCGGGGAACCCACCAGGTCATGTCGGCGGAGAAGCGGCTCAAGGGAGGAGGGGTGGCGATGCGCCTGGTCCCGGTTCCGCGGCGGCTGACGTCCGACTGCGGCCTGGCCATCCGCATCCCGCTCGCGGAGCGGGAGCGGGCCCGGGAGGTCCTCGCCGCCGCGAGGCTCCTGCCGCGGTCGGCGCACCTGCCGCGGGACGACGGGGATTACGACCTCGTGGAACTGTGAACGTTCCCGGTGCGAATCCGGACCCCTTTCCGGCCGAAAAGACTGTCGTGGAAGGGGAACGCCGCGAGGACGGCCGGGAGGATCCTTGACGACGGGAAATATGTCAAGTAAAATAATAGGTTATATAAATTCGGAGGAGGTGTCCGGGTGAGGCGGATCTTCCGGGCCGCCGTATCGGGGGTGTTCCTAGGCACCCTGATGCTGCTGTTCCCCGCCGCGGCGGTGAACGCGGAGGATACCTCCTCGCCGGCCGCCGGGGAAGGGAAACCCGCCCCGCCGGAGGCCCGGCCCGGGACCGCGGGCCCGACCCAGGCTTCCCTGGTGGATAACGCGGCTTCCCGGGGGCTCCCCGCCGTGGAATCCCCCGGCAGTCCGCCGGTCCCGACCCTTCCCTTCCCCGCTTCCGTCCCGTCCCGCCTCCCTCCGGAACCTACCGTTTCCCTGGTCGCCCCCCCGTCGGAAAAGGCCCCGGACCGCGTCCTGGCTCCGGGCGAGGTGGACCTCCAGGTGAACCGGAACCTGGGGGAGGACGCCGGGGGCGAGGGGACGATCCCGGACGACTTCTTCGCCAACGCCTCGGCGGAGGTGGAAAAGGGGAAGGAGGGGATGTTCGCCGGCCTCGCCAACCCGATCGACAAGTTCATCCGCTATTTCCAGACCCGGGGGCGGAGCAAGTTCGAGCTGTACCTCTCCCGCTCCGGCAAATACACCGAAATGATGCGGGGTATCCTCGTCCGGTACGGCCTGCCCGAGGACCTCGTCTACCTCGCCCTCATCGAGAGCGGCTTCTCCCCGAAGGCGTACTCCGTCGCGAAGGCGGCGGGCCCCTGGCAGTTCATCGCGGAGACGGGGCGGCGCTACGGGCTCCGGATCGACTGGTGGGCCGACGAGCGTCGGGACGCGGAGAAGTCCACCCACGCCGCCGCGTCGTACCTGAAGGACCTCTACGGAATGTTCGAGTCGTGGCCCCTGGCGGCGGCGGCGTACAACGCCGGGGAGGGGAAGATCACCCGGGCCGTGAACCGGTACAAGTCCGACGACTACGCGGAGCTGATCCGGTACAGGTACCTGAAGCAGGAGACGAAGGATTACGTCCCCAAGATGCTCGCCGCCCTGGCCATCGCCAAGGAGCCGGAGAAGTACGGCTTCGGGGACGTGCAGTATGAATCCCCGCTGGACCTGCGGACGGTGGAGGTGCCGGGAGGGACGGATCTCGCCGTGGTGGCGGAGATCCTCGACGTCCCCTACGACACCCTGCGGGACTGGAACCCGGAGCTGCGCCGTTTCTGCACCCCGCCCAACCGGGACCGGTACGAATTGCGGCTCTCCGGGGAAGCGGCCCTCCTCGCCGGGGAGCGCATGGAGGAGATCCGGAACCGGGCGAAGATCACCTTTCTCCAGCACAACGTCCGGAAGGGCGAGACGCTCCAGGGGCTCTCGGAAAAGTACGGGGCCTCGCCGGCCGCGCTGAAGGAACTGAACGGCCTGAAGCGGGACTCCCTCTCCCGGACCTCCCGGCTCGTCATCCCGGTGACCGGCCTCTCCGGTGAGGATGCCGGGCCCGGGAAGGAGATCTCCCCCGACCAGCTGACGATGTCCCACATGCGGATCGAGGAGGGGAGACGGAAAGGGAAGGGAAAGCGGGGGGGGCAGCGGGAGTCCGGGGGGACCGCCACGGTCCGCAAGGGGGACGCGCGGGTACGGCCCGCGAAGGCCCCCGGGGTTGCCGCGAAGAAGGGATCGGAGGGAACGACCGCGCAGGCGGGAGGGAAGCGGACCGCGCGCTACAAGGTCCACAAGGGGGACACCCTGGAACGGATCGCGAGGGTGTACGGCGTGTCCCCGCAACGGCTTGCCGAACGGAACCGGCTGAAGCCGGGGGATCCCCTCCGCAAGGGGACCGTCCTCGTCATCCCGCTGGAGTCGTGACCTGACCGGCCGCCTGCCGTACGCATACCTCGACAACGCCGCCACCTCCCTGCCCAAGCCTCCGGGGGTGGCGGAGGCCGTCGCCGCGGCGATCCGCCGCGCCGGGAACCCCGGGCGGTCGGGGCACATCCTCTCCGTCCGATCGGCCCGCGACCTGTTCGCCGCGCGGGAGCGACTTGCGGAGCTCTTCGGCGCGCGGGACAGCTCCCGCTTCGTCTTCACGGAGAACGCCACCGGCGCCCTGAACCAGGCGATCAAGGGGACCGTCCGCCCGGGCGACCACGTGGTGACCAGCTCGGTGGAGCACAACTCCGTCATGCGACCCCTGCGCCGGATGGAGGAGTCGGGGGCGCGGGTCACCGTCGTGCCCGCCGCCCCGGACGGGGTGGTGGATGCGGCGGCGGTGGTCGCGGCGTTCCGGAAGGAGACCCGGTTGGTCGTCCTGGTGCACGCGTCGAACGTTTCCGGGGCGATCCAGCCGGTCGCGGCGGTCGTGGCCGCCGCGAGGAGGCGGGGGGTGCTCTCGCTCGTGGACGCCGCGCAGACGGCGGGGGCGGTGCCGATCGACCTCTCCTCCATGCCCGTCGACCTGCTCGCCGCGTCCGGCCACAAGGGGCTCCTGGGCCCGCAGGGAACCGGCTTCCTCTACGTGCGGGACGGGGTCGACGTCGTTCCTCTCGTGGAGGGGGGGACGGGAAGCCGCTCCGAATCGGACCACCAGCCGGACTTCTACCCGGACGCCCTCGAGTCGGGGACGCAGAACAGCGTGGGGGTGGCGGGGCTCGCCGTCTCCCTCTCCTGGATCCTGCGGAAGGGGGTCGCGGCGATCCGGGAAAAGGAGCTCGCCCTCCTTTCGGAGCTTCTGGCGGGGCTGTCGGGGATCCCCGGGGTGCGCGTGTTCGGGCCCGCGGACCCCGGGAGGAGGGCCTCCGTGGTGTCGTTCCTCCTGGAAGGATTGGACCCCGCTGAGGTGGGGAGCCGGCTGGAGCGGGAGCACGGCGTGCTCGTCCGCGCGGGGCTGCACTGCTCGCCGAACGGCCACCGGACGCTGGGAACGTTCCCCGCGGGCACCGTCCGGGTGAGCCCGGGGCCGTTCACGACGCGCCGGGAGATCGCCCGCTTTCTCGCGGGGGTCCGGAAAATCCGATCCGCTACCTGTTGACGCTCCGCGCCCGGGAGAGGATCGACGTGGTGGAGCGGCCCGGGAGGAAGCGGATCGTCCTCACGACTCCGCCGTGCGCCCGCACCACGTCTGCCCCCACGATCGTCTTCCCCTTCCAGTCCCCCCCCTTGACCAGCACGTGGGGAAGCACCTCCCGGATCAGCCGCGCCGGGGTGTCCTCCGGGAAGATCGCCACGTAGGAGACGCAGGAGAGGGAGGCGAGCAGGTACGCCCGGTCGCCCGCTTTCTGCAAGGGGCGACCCTCGCCCTTCAGGCGCCGCACGGAGGCGTCGCCGTTCAGTCCGACGAAGAGCACGTCCCCCAAGGCTGCGGCGCGTCGCAGGTATTGCGCATGCCCCGCGTGCAGGATGTCGAAGCAACCGTTCGTGAAGACGATGCGCTTCCCCTCCCGGCGCAGGCGGGCGCAGAGGGCCCGCACCGCCCGGCGGGGGATCACCCGGCGCGCCGGGTCTTCCGGTACGCCCGCTCGTTCCGGTCCGCGAGGCACGGGATCCTCCTTCGGGTCTCCCCGACCGCCGCCGGGTCAATCGTCGCCAGCGCGATTCCCTCTTCCTCCCCCGCGAAGGCAAGCCGCTCCCCGGCGGGGGACCAGATCCCCGACCCGCCCGCGTAGTGGAACGGCCCGGAAGGACCCGTCGCGTTCGCCGCCACCACGAACAGCTGGCTTTCCACCGCCCGCGCGGCGATCAGGATCTCCCAATGCGCGCTGCGCACGGAGGGCCACTGCGCGGAGACGCAGAAGATCGTCGCCCCCTCGAGGAAATATTTCCGCGCGAGCTCGGGGAAGCGCAGGTCGTAGCAGATCAGGGGGCCGACGACCCCCACGTCGGTGGGGATCCCGCGCGCGGACGAACCGCGCCGGAACCAGCGGTCCTCCCCGGAAGGGGTGAAGAGGTGGGCCTTCCGGTATTCGCCGGTGACGACGCCGGTGGCGTTGACGACGTACAGGGTGTTGTACACGCCACGGCCGACGCGTTCCGGGAGCGACCCCGCGACGACGACTTTCCGGGAGGCGGCGAACTCGCGGATCTCGTGGAGGAGCCCCGGCGTGGTTCGCCCCAGGACCGGGAGATCCCCCTCCGAGAATCCCGTGCTCCACATCTCCGGGAGGACGCACAACCGCGCGCCCAGCGAGGCGGCCTCGCGCAGGAGGCGGAATGCGCGGTCCCGGTTTCCGGGGACGTCTCCGACGTCGACCCGGAACTGCAGGGCGGCGGCTTTGAA
>DASWBR010000064.1:0-3391 GCA_036390495.1 Candidatus Deferrimicrobiaceae bacterium
CCGTTCGACCTGATGCCCGCCGCCGAGGCCCGCCGCGTGCAGGAGATCTTCGGCCCCTTCGCGACGCGGCGAGAGCCGTTCCACGGCCTGGAGAACGTCAACCGGCACAAGGACGGCCACCCGGTGGTGATCGAGACGAGCGGCGCCCCCTTCTTCGACGCGGACGGGACGTTCCGCGGCTACCGCGGCGTGGACCGAGAGATCGGGGAGCGCAAGCGCGTGGAGGCGGCGCTCCGGCGGAACGAGGAGCGGCTTCGCCTGGTCCAGAAATACGAGGCCCTGGGACGGCTGGCGGGCGGGCTGGCCCACCACCTGAACAACATGATGACCGTGGTCAACGGGTACAGCGACCTGCTCCTCAAGCGGACGGCGGAGGACGACCCCCGGCGCCGGGACATCGAGCGGATCCGCGACGCGGGGGAACGGGCGGCGGGGCTGACCCGGGAGATGCTGGCCTTCGGGCGCCGTCAGATCCTGAAACCGCGGGTGGTGGACATCAACGCCTTCCTCGAACAGTTCGCGGGGACGCTATCGGACCTCGCGGGAAGCGCCGTGCGCCTCTCCTTCACCCCGGGGGGGGGCGCGGGAAGGGTCTTCCTGGACCCGGATCCCCTCCGGCAATCGCTTTCGCGCCTGGTCGCCAACGCCCGCGACGCCATGCCCGGCGGGGGCGAGCTTCAGCTGGGCACCGCCCCGGTCGCTCTCCTCGGGACCCTCGACGGGGTCGAGGTGATCCCCGGCCCCTACGTCCTGCTCACGGTGCGGGACACCGGCAGCGGCATGGACGCGGAGGCCCGCGCCAACATCTTCGAGCCGTTCTACACGACGAAAACGGGGAGCGAGGGGATGGGGCTCCCGTCGGTCTACGGCTACATCAAGCAGAGCGGGGGGTACATCTTCGTCGACAGCGCGCTGGGGCGCGGCACGACGTTCCGGCTGTACCTGCCCAGCGTGGAGGCCGGGACGGAGAAGGGTTCCGCCGGCGCCCCGCCCGTCCCCCGGCGGGGGAAGGTCCTCGTCGTGACGGACGAGCCGATGGTCCGCGGCCTGCTGCGGGAGATCCTGGCGCAAGGGGGATTCGAGGTCCTCGTCGCCGCGAACGACGAGGAGGCCCACGCCGCCGCGGAAGGGAACCGGGGAGCCCTCGGGCTGCTCCTCGCCGACCTGGACATGGGCGGGGGGAAGGCGGCGGACTTCGTCCGCCGGCTCGCCCACCTGTCGCCCGGCACCCGCGTGCTGCTGCTGTCCTCCTGCCCGGAGGAAGAATCTTCCGCGGAGGAGTTCGCCCGCCGCGGGTACGAGATCGTCCGGAAGCCGTTCCGGCCGGACGCCCTCCTCGCCCGGCTCACGCGGCTCATCCCCGCGTCGCCCGGGGCCCGATGAACCCTTTCCTCTTCGTCACCGACCTCCACGGCAGCCGGTGGAAGTACGAGCGCACGCTCGCCCTGGCGAGGGAAACCGGGGCGGAACTCGTGGTGAACGGGGGGGACATCTCCCCGCACGGGCGGCGGCACGAGGACCAGGAGCGGTTCTACCGGGAATTCCTGGGGCCCCACCTCGCGGCATACCAGCAGGCGGGGATCCGGTACCTGACGATCGCCGGGAACGACGACATGGCCGCGTTCGACGGCGTCCTGGACGAGGCGTGCGCCCCGCTCCCCCTCGCGGATCACATCTCGCAACGCGCCGTCACCGTCTTCGGCTACACCTTCATCGGGATGAGCCTGGTGACCGACTACCCGTTCCGCCTGAAGGACCGCGCCCGCCGCGACGCCGCGGGGTACGCCTTCGGGCACCAGTTCGGCCCCGGGGTCCTCTCGACCCGGGACGGGTTCCGGGAGATCCCGGACTGGCCGGCGTTCGCGGAAACGCTCCCCTCCATCGAGGAGGAGCTCGCGGCGCTTCCCGTACCCGCGGACCCGTCGCGCGCCGTGTACGTCCTCCACGGTCCGCCGTCGGGGGCGGGGCTGGACGTGGTGCGCGGGGGCGTGGCCGTGGGCTCCCCCGCCACGCGCGCCTTCATCGAACGGGTCCGGCCGCGGCTCACGCTGCACGGCCACATCCACGAGTCGCCGGAGGAGTCCGGGACGTGGCGCGCGGCGATCGGCGGCGCCGTCTGCCTCCAGCCGGGGCAGGCCCCGGACCGGCTCTCGGTCGTGATCGGACGGCTCGATGAAATGACCTTCGAGCGGAAGGTCCTTCCGGAGCGATGAAGGGGCCCGCCGGCAGGAAGGAAGGTGGCGGGAGGCGGCGGCTCTCCCCTTCGCGGCGCGCGGCGGGGGTCCAGCTCCCGATCATCCCTGTCGTGGCGGGCTGGATCGCGGAGACGCCGGGGACGATCTCCCTCGGGCAAGGCGTGGTCCATTACGGGCCGCCCCCGGAAGCGCTCGCGGCGATCCCCGGTTTCCTGCGGACGGTGCCCCACCACAAATACATCCCGGACGCCGGCCTGCCGGAGCTCCGCAAGGCGTTCGAGGGGAAGCTGCGGGCGGAGAACGGGATCGAGGCGCCGTTCGCGCGCCGGATCCTCGTGACCGCGGGGGCGAACCAGGCGTTCCTCAACGCGGTCCTCGCGATCTGCGACCCCGGGGACGAGGTGATCCTCCTCTCCCCGTGCTACTTCAACCACGAGATGGCGGTCGCCCTCGCCTCCGCCGTCCCGGTGATCGTCCCGACCGACGTCCGGCACCAGCCGGACCTTCCCGCCATCGAGGCGTCGATCACGGAGAGAACACGCGCGGTGGTGACCGTCTCGCCGAACAACCCGACCGGGGCGGTCTATCCCGAGGAGACGCTCGCCGCGATCCACCGGCTGTGCGCGGAGCGCGGCATCTACCACGTCAGCGACGAGGCGTACGAATATTTCACCTACGGAGGGGCCCGGCATTTCTCCCCCGGCTCGCTGGGGGGGGAGCACGTCGTCTCCCTCTTCAGCCTCTCCAAGGCATACGGGATGGCGAGCTGGCGGGTGGGGTTCCTCGTGGCGCCGGAGCACCTGCACGACGACCTGATGAAGATCCAGGACACGGTCGTCGTCAGCGGCCCCGCGGTCTCGCAGTTCGTGGGCCTGCGGGCGATGGAGGAGGGACGCGGATACTGCACCGCCCGCCTCCCCTCCCTCGCCCACGTCCGCTCGGAGGTCCTCGCGCGCCTCGGGAGCATCCCGGAGATCCTGACCGTCCCGCCGGGGGAGGGGGCGTTCTACCTGTTCGCCAATGTGCGGACCAGGATGCCCGCGATCCGGCTGGCAGAGCGGCTGATCCGCGAGCACCGGGTCGCCGTCATCCCCGGGGAGACGTTCGGGGTGACGGAAGGGTGCTACCTGCGGATCGCCTACGGCAGCCTGAAAGAGGAGACCGTCGTCGAGGGGATCGACCGGCTCGTGGAGGGC
>DASWBR010000065.1:0-10669 GCA_036390495.1 Candidatus Deferrimicrobiaceae bacterium
CGACCGGGGCCAGGAGCTGGTCCAGCTGCTCCTGGGAGAAGGTCTTCTCCTGCGACTGCGACACCCCGGATTCCTGCGCGAGGACTCCTCCCGGCAGGAGAAGGAGCGCCGCCAGGGAAACGCACATCCATCGGGTGAACCGTCGGTCGGTCTTCATCGTTCCTCCTGCGGCTCCGTGACGTGGGCCGGCATTTCGCAATCCTAGTTCAGGTCGCCATCCTTGTAATACTTGGTCCCCTTGGCGGTCAACTCCAGCGCGAGGCCGTCGTCGGTCAACTGGTAGAGCCAGACCCGGGGGAGATGGCCAAGGCTCCCGCCAACGCCGCGCCCTGGCCGCTCGCCTGCGCGGCCGCGGTCGTTTGCGCCCCGAGCTCCCAACCGGAATTGACGAAGGCGTCCAGGTCCTTCTGGTTCTCGAACACCCACACCAGGCGGAACTTCTTGATCCCCATCCCCAGCCCGGCCTGGACCTCGACCATCTTCATGAACGTTTCCTTCTTCGAGGTGTTGTTCACCGCGATCCCCGACCCGGAGCCGCCCCCCGCGAAGAAGATCTTCATTCCGAAGTTGCTGAAGACGGCGTACCCCGCCGCCTTCCCGATGGCGGCCTTCGCCTGCGGCTGCGCCTTGTAGAGCCGGGCGAGCGTCTCCTTCGCCATCTTCCGGACATCCGCCTGCTTTTTCTGCTTGTCCTTGTCCGTCGCCGAGACGGCCGACCCGGCGGCCGCAAGCGAAAAGGCCAGGAGGACGAGGAACGCGATCCCCGGGATCCACGGCGACCTCCCTGCTGTTCCCCTCGCGCCACGCCTCGTGGAACATGTCATAAAGGACCCCCACGGAGGATATTTGGAGCAGGCGAAACGGAATCCCACAGGCGAACCATCGGAAAGGAAATGGGATATCTCCTGCTGCCCTCCCGGAACTTCAACATATCACTTCCCCCCATCTCTCCGTCAACCGGGAGCCCGGACTTCCCCGGGTGCTATAATCCGGTCATCCGGGAGAATCCATCAGGACGATGACAGGGAGAAGGCAGAAACGGCCGGGGTCGCGGATGGTCCTTGCGGCCGCGCTGCTCGCGGGGACCCTCGCGTCGATGTACGCGGGGGCCCGCATCGCGGACCTCCTCCTGGACCTGTTCGGCGTCGCCTCGACGCCGGTCCGCCTGGGGGTGAAGGTGCTCGCCGTCGCGGCTCTGCTTCCGGCCGGGTTTTACCTCGTGGAGCGGTTCTTCCTCGAGCGGTCCCTCCGGAAGGACACGGAAACTCCGGACCGGGAGGCCTGAGGGAGACCGGCCGTCACCGCTTCGGGAATACCCGGGCCTTCACCCGGGAGAGGATCGTGTCGAACATCTCGCCCGCGTAGGTGGAGATGTTCCTGCGCATCTCGATCAGGTACCGCTCGACCTCGGGCCACTCCTTCCGGATCGCCGCCATCTGCTCCCGGTACGCATTCTCGTAGTCGGCCTGCATCCTCTCCTCGAGTTGCTCCCGCTTCCGGCCGTCGTCCGGGTAGGCCTTCCGCGGCAGGAACTCGTAGATCGGCTCGAAGATGCGCACGTCCGTCTCGTCCAGGTGGAACAGCTCGATGTTGTCGATCATCACCACGGCCTTCTCCGGCGTGGCGACGTAGTGGCCGTACCGAAGGGCCGTCCCGATGCAGTCGCCGAGGGCGTCCTGCCGCGCCGCGCCGGCAACCCACCAGCCGCCGTCCTTTGCGATCCGCGCCGCGGTGACGGATTCGTCGTGGTAGATGTTGGTCCCCTGCTCCTTCGGCTTGAGGAGCACCTCCTCGCCCTGCGGCGTTACGTGGTAGACCGCCGGGAGGGCGGAAAGCCCCACCAGCCCGGGCAGGCCGCTGTAGATGTATTCCCCCAGGCACCCGAAATGCGACAGGTAAAGGGAATACTCCTTCCCTTTTCCCACGCGAACGGTGAACAGGGTGTCCTTGTGGACCTTGTCGACGAGCTGGACGTCGGTGATCTCGAAATCCTTCTGGACTTCCCCCGTCATCTCCCGGAGGAGGGCGAGGATCGCTTTTTTCAGGCCCGTGGCCTTCAGCTTCGAGGAGAGGATCTTCACCCGCGCGCCGGGGGGCATCATCCGGATCGCCCCGCGGACCCAGTTCACGTAGGAGTGGGAGATGCTGATCGGGAGCATGTCCGTGCTCGTGGGGTCGAGCAGTTCGTCGAGCTTGGCCTCCCAGAGCGGGATGTGCATCCCGAGGAACTCCTGGGAATTCTCGACCCCCAGCGTCGTCAGGATCTTCTCCCGGTCTTTCGATTTCCTCTCGTTGGCGGGAATCTGGAAGTAGCGGGCCAGGGCGCGTTCGTACTTCTGGAGTTCGGGTTGGGAAGAAGCCATCGTCGTCCTCCCGGCCGATGATTTGGGGACACCACGATATTACCATTCGACAGCGGAAATAGGGAGTTCGCGTACCTCCCTAGCGGCCTGCCCCCGCCAATTCACGGAGCGCGGCCGCAAGAGGGGCATGCCCGCCGAAGAGGACGACCTTGTCCCCCGCGGCGAGGATCTCTCCCGGGGAGGGCTGGATGATGGCCCGGTCCTCCCGGAGCAGCGCGAGGAGGACGATCCCGTCCCCCGCCGGGAGCTCCCCGACCGTCCTCCCCGTCCACGGGGAACCGGGCGCCACGTAGAACAGCTCGATCACCTTCCGTCGCAGGAACTCCTCGAACTCCGCGAGCATGTCCCCGCCCCGCGGAGCCACCCGTTCCCGGAGGATCCGGTACGTGCCGCTGCGGATCAGCTCCTCCTGCTGCACGATGACGTGCTCCGGCACGTGGTACTCCCGCAGGACCCGGGAGAAGATCTCCACGGAGGTCTCGAACTCCTCCGGAATGACCGCGTTCGCCCCGAGGGCGATCAGGTCGTCGACGTCCGCCACGTACCGCGTGCGGACGAGGATGAACAGGCCGGGGTTGGCCCGCCGCGCCACCGCGACGGCCCGCCTCGTCGCCATCGGGTCCGAGATGGCGAGGACCAGCATCCTTGCCCGGGCGATCCCGAGGCGCTCGAGGATCTCCGGGTTGTTCACGTCCCCGAAGAAGACCGGCTCCCCCGCTTCCCGCGCCTCGCGCACCAGCACGTCGCTCAGGTCCGCCACGACGTAGGGGACGCGGGTGGCCCTGAGAACCCGGGCGAGGTTCTTCCCGTTCATCCCGTACCCGGCGACGATGACGTGGTTATCCGCCTGCTGCCCCGCGGGACCCTCCTCCTCCCGCTCCGCGCGGCCGGCGCCCGGCGCGACGATCCGCTCCCACACTCTCGCCAGCCGGGGCCCCGCGCTCATCAGGAACGGGGTCGACACCATCGTGAGGATGGCGACGGCCAGCAGGTTCTGGTACGAGGCCGGCCCGACCAGCCCTTCCCGGAACCCCTGGGACAGGAGGAGGAACGCGAACTCCCCGACCTGTCCCAGCCCGATCGCCCCGACCACCGCGACCCGCCACGGGTAATCCAGGAACCGGATCGCCGCCCCGGCGCAGACGGTCTTCCCCGCGATGATCGCCGCGGACATCAGGAGGATCGCCGGGAGGTTCCGCACGAGGAACGGCAGGTCGAGCAGCATCCCGACGGAGATGAAGAATACGCCGTTGAACACGTCCCGGAAGGGGAAGATCTGGGCGGCGATCTCGTGGACGTATTCGGACTCGGAGATGACCACGCCCGCGAGGAACGCGCCCATGGCGAGGGAGAGCCCCCAGAGCTGCGCGATGTACGCGATCCCGAGGATCAGGCAGAGCACGGTCATCGCGAGGATCTCCCGGCTGTTGAGCCGGATGACTTCCCGCAGCAGTCGGGGCACCGCGAAACGGGCCAGCAGGAGGATGGCCGCCACGCTGAGCCCCGCTTTCCCCAGCGTGAACAGCACGGTGGACGCCTGCGCCGTCTCCCACTGCCGGAGGGACGGGATGAGGAGCATCATCGGGATCACGGCCAGGTCCTGGAACAGCAGGATCCCGACCGAGATCCTCCCGTGGATGCTGTCGATCTCCATCCGCCCGGCATACACCTTCAGGACGATGGCGGTGCTGGAAAGGGAGAGGACGAAGCCGATGAACACCGCGTCCGGTGCGCGGAAGCCGGCCACGAGGAGGACGAGGGAGGCAAGGAGGATCGTCGCCGCGACCTGCGCCCCGCCCCCCAGCAGGATCTGGCGCCGCATCTTCGCCAGGTGCGACAGGGAAATCTCCAGCCCGACGGTGAAGAGGAGGAGGGCCACCCCGATCTCCGCGAGGGCGTCCACCATCTTCGGCTCGGAGACGAGGCCGGCGCCGGTGGGCCCGAGGATCGCCCCGGAGACCAGGAACGCCGCGACGACGGAGAGGTGGAGCCTCCCGAAGAGGAGGGCGACGCCGGTGGCGATCGCGAGGACCACCGCGAGGTCGCGTAGGACGAGATGCAGATCGATCAGAGGCAAATGCTCTCCCCGGCTGCCGATCGCAGGCGCTGCAGGATTCCCAGTCTACCAGCCCCGGCGCCGGGGCGGAAACCGTCCCCGCCCCTCCCGGGATTTTTCGGCTGAAGTTTCCCGGAAACCGTCCGAAAAGACCGGAAGAGACAACAGGTTGCCTCCCCTCCCTGGGGAGGCGCTATTGCCCGCATCCCCCCGCCAAGAGATCCGCGGGCAAAGCAAAGGATCCCCCGGGGTTCCCGCCTTTACCCCGGGGGATCCGCATTTCCGGAGACTCCGGAGACTTTGGGATCAGATGGCTCCGGACGCCTCCAGGCGGCGGTACTCCTCCTCCGGCATCCCCAGGGTGCGGAGGAACACGTCCCGGTTGTCCGCCCCCGGGGGACGGCACCCCGACTTCCACCGTGCAGGGGTCCCGCTCATCTTCCACGGCGGCGCGGCCAGGAGAAGCTCTCCGTACACAGGGTCGTCCGTCCGGAGGAAGCTGCCGCGCTCCTCCCAGTGCGCCTCGGCGAGCGTCTCCAGGGGGCGGTTGACCCGCCCCGTCACCACCGCGGCGCCGGGCCCGCTCTTCCTCGACGTGTGCTCCTCCACCGCCCGGAGAATCTGGTCTGCCGTGAGGTTCCCCGACCACTCCTCCAGGATCGAGAGGAGGGCCCGTTCGTTCTCCAGGCGGACCCGGCTCCCGGGAGTCGAGAAGCGCGGGTCCCGGACGAGCTCCGGCCGCCCGATGATCTGCATCAACGACTCGAACGCCTCGTCGTTGTAGGCGGCCATGAAGGTGTACCCGTCGCGGCACCGGATGTACGTGTACGGGAAGACGGCGGGGTCGAAGTTCCCCACCCGTTCGCGGGCCTTCCCGCCCGTGTGCATCCAGGTGATGTTGTAGTCTGCGAACATCATCACCGCCTCCGCTCCGGACAGGTCCACCAGTTGCCCTTTCCCCGTCTCCGCGCGGAAGCGGAGCGCCGCGAGCGCCCCGAAGGCCCCCCACAACCCCTGGACGAACCAACCGTGCCAGTTTCCCAGCCGCGTGGGGGACTGGTTCGGTTGCGGCGGCCCCTCCCCTTCCGGCTCCCCGACGATGTACGGACCGCCGGAGAGCGCCTGGCAGAGGATGTCGCTGTCCTTGACGGGGCGTCCGGCGTCGGGCCCGAAGACTCCGTATGTGGAAAGGCACAGGTAGACGACCCCCGGGTGGTCCGCCCGGAGGGAGAGGTACCCGGCTCCCATCGCCTCCATTCGGACCGGCGGCTCGGAGGTGACGACGACGTCCGAGGCGATCGCCAGACGCCGGAATGCGTCCCGCCCCGCAGGATTTTCCAGGGAGAGGGTCACGAAGCGGCGGTTGCGCGCCTCGGAGAGGAACGGGAGGCCGGTGCCGTCCAGGAAGATCCCCTCCGGGGCCACGCGGCGCAGCGGGTCGCCGCCCGGGGGCTCGACCTTGACGACGTCGGCGCCGAACTCACCGAGGACCGACGCCGTCACCATCCCGCCGAAGTGGCCCGGGCAATATTCGAGGACCCGCACGCCGGCGAGCGCCTCGGGCTTTCCCCCGGCGGCACCGGGGAGCGTCGCCTCCCGCACCCACTCCGCGAAGCCGCTCACGGCGCACCTTCCCCTTTCGGGGGGCGGGCCCCCGGGGCGTCGGCCCACTTCCCGATCACCTTCTTCCGGGTCAATGCCTCCATCTCGCCCGCGGAGAGTCCCAGCAGCTCCCCGAACACCCGCTCGTTGTGCCACCCCACCGGCTTCGCGCACCACTTGATCCGCCCGGGGCTCTCCGAGAGCTTGGGGGCGGGGCCATACTCGTCGACGCGGCCGTATAACGGGTCGTTCACGGACCAGACCGTTCCCCGGGCCCGCAGGTGCGGATCGTGGTAATGGTCCCTGCCTCCGCGCACCGGAGCCGCAGAGAACCCCTCCTCCTCCGCGACCCGCACGACCTCGTCGCGCGTCCTCGCGGCGCAGTAGGCGGACACCCGCTCCGTGGCAGCGAGGCCGATCTCCTCCGGCGACGTGGCGCCCAGGGCATGGGCCAGCCGGATCGCCTCGTCCCCGTCCCGCGCGGAGACCGCCACGAATCCGTCGCTGCACCGGTAGATCCCCGACGGCGGGAAGGAGGGATCCACGTTCCCCGCCCGCGCCCGGTCCTTCCCGGTCCGCCCCGCGTACGGCCAGGTCCAGTCCAGCGTCCGGATCATCGCCTCCGCCTGGGAGAGGTCGATCATCTGCCCCGCGCCGGTCTCCCGCCTCGCCGCCAGGGCGGCGAGGATCGCGGTGGCGGACATCAGCGCCGCCGTGTAGTCTCCCACCCAGAACCCCGCCTTCATCGGCGGGTGGTCCGGGAACCCCGTGATGGCGGAGAAGCCGGAGACCGCCTGCGCGGTGGCGTCGTACGATGCCCGCCCCGCGGAGTACGGGCCCCACTGGCCGAACCCCGAGTTCGCGGCGTAGACGATGCGCGGGTTGCGCTCCCGCAGCTGGAGGTAGCCGACGCCCCACTCGTCCATCGTCCCGGCGCGCAGGTTCTCCACCACGACGTCGGAACCCTCCGCCAGGCGAAGGAACAGCTCCTTCCCCTCGGCGGGGTGCAGGTCGAGCCCCACGTGCAGCTTGTTCCGGTTGAGGGAGAGGAAGGCGGGGGAGACCTCTTTCCAGAAAAACCCTTCCGGGGCGACGTACCGCATCAGGTCGCCGCGGTACGGCAGCTCCACCTTGATCACCTCGGCGCCGAACTGCCCGAGGTAGTCCGCCGTGGCGGGGCCGAAGATCCGGGTGGCGACCTCGAGGACCCGGACACCCGCGAGCGCTTCCGGTTTCCCGCCGGCCTTCGAGGGGTCGAGCGCCTCCTCCGCGAACTCCCGGAACCCGCCCACGTTCGCCTACCCTGCGTCAGACGGCAAGGTACTTCTCCTTGACCTCGTCGTTCGAAAGGAGGTCCTTCATCGTCCCTTCGTACTTCACCGATCCCTTGTCGATCACGTACCCCCGGTCGGACACCTTTGCGCAGAAGTGGAGGTTCTGCTCCGCCAGGAGCACCGTCACGCCTTCCTTCCGGATCTGGAGGATCATCTCCGCCAGCAGGGCGACGACCAGCGGGGCGAGCCCCTCGGACGGCTCGTCGAGGAGGAGCACCTCGGGGTTGGTCATCAGCGTCCGGGCGATGGTGAGCATCTGCTGCTCCCCTCCGGACAGCTGCGACCCCAGGTTCCTCTCACGCTCCGCAAGGCGCGGGAAGAGGGCCCAGACCCGGTCCACCGTCCACGGGCTGTCCGTCTGCTTCTCCCGGCGCGCCGCCACCTCGAGGTTCTCCCGCACGGTGAGGTCGGGGAAGCAGCGCCGGTCCTCCGGGACGAAGCCGATCCCCTTCCGGCAGATCTGGAACGCCCGCAGGCCGTTGACCTTCTCCCCCTTGAACCGCACCTCGCCCGACTGCGGGGCCGTCAGCCCGATGACGGAGCGGAACGTCGTGCTCTTTCCCGCGCCGTTCCGGCCCAGGAGGGCCACCACCTCCCCCTTCGCCACGGACAGGGAGACGTCGAAGAGGATGTGGCTGCGGCCGTAGAACGTGTTGACCCCGTCCAGCTCGAGAAGCGCCATCGGAACGCCTCCCCCTTTACGCGGAAATTTCCTCTCCCAGGTACGCCTTGCGCACCTGGGGGTTCGCCCGGATCTCCGGAGGCGTCCCGTCGGCGATCACCATCCCCTGCTGCAGCACCACGATCCTCTCGGAGATGCCGAACACGATGTCCATGTCGTGCTCGGTGAACACGAGCGTCAGCCCCTGCTCCCGCGATATGGTGCGCAGCAGTTCCACCGTCTCGCGGCTCTCGAACCGGGACATCCCGGCGGTGGGCTCGTCCAGCATCAGCAGCTTCGGCCGCGAGGCCAGCGAGATGGCGATCTCCAGCCGCTTCTGGTCCCCGTGGGAGAGGATCGACGCGGAGAGCTCGTGCTTCTCCGAAAGCCCCACCTGGCCGAGGATGGCGAGGGCCTCCGACGCCACGTCCGGATACCGGCGGGCCCGGCCGAACAGGTCCCGGCTGTTCCCGTGGTGGGCGAACAGCGCCACCTGGACGTTCTCGAAGACCGTCATGCGCGGGAAGATGTTGGTGATCTGGAAGGAGCGGCCGATCCCCTTCCGGATGATCCGGAACGGCGGCATCCCGGAGATCCGCTCCCCGTCGAAGATCACCTCCCCCGCGTCGGGCGGGAACAGTCCGGTCATCACGTTGAAGAGGGTGGACTTCCCCGCGCCGTTGGGACCGATGATCGCCCGGATCTCCCCCTTCTCCACGGAGAACGACACGTCCTGGAGGGCGCGGAGCCCCCCGAAGTTCTTCACGACGCCCCGGACTTCGAGAATGCCCATCTGCGCACCCATCCCCGCTTCCCGAAGGCGCCCCGCGCCTTCTCGTTGACGAATCCCACCACCCCGCCCGGAAGCAGGAGCACCATGACAAGGAGGATGATCCCGAGCACGAGGGCCCACTTCTCCGTCCACGCCACCAGGTACGAGTTCAGCACGGTGAAGACGAACGCCCCCACCACCGGCCCCGCGAAGGTGTAGATCCCGCCGATGATCGTCATGAACACCGGCTCGCCCGACTTGGTCCAGTGGATGATGTCCGGCGTGATCGCCTTCTCCATCAGGGCGTACAGCCCCCCCGCAAGGCCGGTGAACGCTCCCGCGATCACGAAGGCGGTCCACTGGTACAGCTTCACGTTCACGCCGAGGTACGCCGCGCGCTGTCCGTTCTCCCGGATCGACTTCAGGGTGGCGCCGAACGGGGAGGAGCGGATCCTCCGCAGTACCTCCAGCGAGACCCCCACCACCGCGAGGGCGAAGTAGTACATCGCCTGCGTGGAGCCGATCTCGATCCCCCCGGGCAGCGGCCGGACGGGGATTCCCTGGATCCCGTTGTCCCCCCCGGTGAACCCGTACCACTTGAAGGCGATGGTGAAGACGAGCTGGCCGAACGCCAGGGTGAGCATCGCGAAGTGGACCCCCGACAGCCGGACGCAGAAGAAGCCGATCAGGGCGGCGGCCGCCGCCGCGAACGCCGGGGCAAGGAGCAGCGCGGGAAGCGTGGAGAAACCCGCCTTGGTCGCCAGGAGCCCCACGGTGTACGCCCCCACGCCGTAGAACGCCGCCTGCCCGAAGGAGAGGAGGCCGGTTGTCCCCAGGAGGAGGTTGAAGGCGACCGCGACCAGCGAGGCGATGAAGATCTGCGTGAGGAGGTACTGGTAGAAACGGCCCGCGACCAGGGGCACGGCGAGCAGCAGCAGCACCGGGATCACGCGGACCAGGGGGTTCACCGAGAAGTGGACCGGGGAGATCTCCTGCGCCTCCATCCCCAGGTTCTTCTCGGAGAGCGCCTTGATCTTCAGCGGGCGGCCGAACAGCCCCCACGGACGGATCACGAGGATCGCCACCATCAGCAGGTAGATGAGGGACATCTCGAACTCGGGGAACACGATGATCCCCACCGTCTCCAGCGTCCCGATGAGGAGGGATCCGATCAGGGCCCCCCACAGGTTCCCCAGGCCCCCGATGACCACCACGACGAACGACTCGATGATGACCTCGGTCCCCACGCCGGGGAACACGGTGCGCGCCGGCCCCGCGAGCGCCCCCCCGAACCCCGCCAGGATGGCGCCGAAGGCGAAGACCAGCGTGAAGAGGGCGGACATGTTGATCCCGAGGGCGTCCGCCATCTCCCGGTCGGAGGAGGTGGCACGGACGATCTTCCCCGTCCGGGTCTTGTACAGGAGGTACCAGAGCACCAGCGCCATCGCCGGCGCCAGCACCAGCACCAGCAGCGTGTACACCGGCACGGTGCCGCCGAAGATCGTGACCGCCCCCGAGATCGCGTCCGGCTTCGGGATCGACTTGTACTCCGGCCCGAAGACGATCTTGGCCAGGTCGTCGATGACGAGCACGAGCGCGTAGGTGAGGAGGAGCTGGTAGATCTCCTCCTGCATGTAGATGCGGCGCAGCAGCCCCGTCTCGATCACCGCCGCGATCAGCGCCACCCCCAGCGGCGCGGCGAGCAGCGCGACCACGAACCCCGCCGGGCCGGTCAGGTGGAGCGTGAGGGCGTAGATGAAGTACGCGCCGAGCATGTACAGCGCGCCGTGGGCGAAGTTCAGGATGTTGAGCACCCCGAAGACCAGGGTGAGGCCGGAGGAGATGAGGAAGAGGAACGCCGCCTGCCGCAGCGCCGAGAGC
>DASWBR010000066.1:0-9360 GCA_036390495.1 Candidatus Deferrimicrobiaceae bacterium
GCGCTCCTCGTACGAAAGCCGCTCACCCGACCCCTCCCGCTCCCGGCACTCGTCGCACGGAGGGGAACCCTTCACGCACCCGAAACGGCAATCCCGCACCACTTCCTTCGGCGGGAGAACCGCCGCGAATGACCGCACCGCCGTCGTCTTCCCCGTCCCCTTCTCCCCCCGCAGCAGCACCCCCCCGATCGACGGGTCCACCGCGTTCACCAGAAGGCCCTTCTTCAGAAGGGACTGGCCAACCAGCGCGCTGAATGGGAAGGCACCGGACACTAGACTCTCCCGGGGATTGGTTCCGGATGGGGAGGGACGATTCCGAGGGCCGTCACGCCGCTCCGGAAAGGATTCCAATTGATTATACAATAATAAAACATTGGTTTGTAGATTTGCGGAGTGAGGAGGGAAGCTTCACGGATCAGGCGAGGAAGAACTCCTCGCCGGGGGGGAGGGACTCCATCAGCCGGGTCACGTGGGAATGGATCGCCGTCGGGGGAACGCCGGAGGCCGGGTTCCCCGCCTTCTGGAGACCGTCGAAAAACTCCTTGCACTCCGGGCAGATGGCGCAGTGCGTCTCCACCAGGAGGGCCGTGATCGAGGAGAGCTTCCCGGCGATCGTGGCCCGGACCAGCGCCGCGACTTTCTCGCCCCGCTCCCGCTCCGCCTGGGCGCGGTACTCCTGCACCATCTCGGGGTATTTCAGCGCCGCCGAGCAGACGAAATTCTCCAGGCGGCTCCGGACGTCCGCCGGGATCTGGTACTCGATGTCCATCCGAAGCTCCCGGGTCTTGTCGCACGTCGTCCGGTACGTCCTCGCGAAGTTCATGCACGGTTCGCACATGGCGATGTGGGAATCGAGCTCTTCGCGGAGGCGGGTATCCATCGAGCCGTCGAAGTAGTCCGCCAGCATGTATGCGAGTTCCTTGCAGTTCATCGCCTCAACCCGCCTTCCCCTCCCGCATGTAGCGGGAGAGCTGCTCGCGCAGGAAGAGGCGGGCGCGGTGCAGGCGGGACTTGACCGCCGGGACGGTGAGGCCCAGGATCTGGGCCGTTTCCTCGTTGGAGAGCCCCTCGACGTCGCTCAGCACGAACACCACCTTGTATTTCTCCGAGAGCTGGTCGGTGAACTTCCGGATCATCTGCCCCAGTTCCTCGTTCAGGGCCTTCCGCTCGACTTCCTTGCTCCAGTCGTCCATCGGGGAGGCGTGCATCCCCTCCTCGGTGAACACGGGCATGAACTCCTCGATCGAAACGGTGTCGTTGCGGCGCTTGCCGCGCAGCCGCATCAGGCACGTGTTCACGCAGATCCGGTACATCCACGAGTAGAGGGCGGAGTTCCCCTTGAAGGTGTCCGCCTTCCGGATCACCGTCATGAACACGTCCTGGGTGGCTTCCTCCGCGTCGCTCTCGTTCTTCAGGATCGACATCGCAAGGTTGAAGATCTTTCCCTGGAAGAGGTGGAGAAGCTCGTTCACCGCCTCCGGGGACCCCTTGCGGAGCCGCGCCAGAAGAACCTCGTCATCCTTCCACCGTTCGGCGGACATGCACGACTCCTTCTTGGATTCAGACGCCTTCCGGGAGTTTCCGCGATGGTCCCTGAAAGTTAAGGAGTATCACGTTTCTTCCGGGGGGCGCAAGCTTGCCCGGGGGCGTCCCGGCGCGCGAAAAAAGGGGGGCCCTTGCGTTTTACTGCGGGAAAATTGCGGAATACGGAATTGCTTCGGGCTTGGCGGCCGGCGGCTGTTCCTCTACAATCATAGAGGTATACCGGGCAGCGCCGGAAACCGCCGCCCGGGGGGAGAACCCGTGAGAAAGCGCAACTTCCTTCTGTTCGCCATGATGGCCGCCGGAACCGCAACGTTCCTCTTCGCGGTTCTCCGTCGCCGCGAAAGCGCCCCCGCCGCCCCTCCGTACCAGCGCCCCGAGGGAGGCGAGAGGGAAGGGGAGTTCGAGCTCTTCATCGGCTCGTAACGGTCACTCCAGGAACTCCATCGACACCGCCCGGACGAGGATCTTCTTCAGCCCGTAGACCGGGAAGCGCGCGATGATCTTCCGGTCCGCCCCGGCCCCTTCCACCGCCTCGACCTTCCCCTCCCCGAAGACCGGGTGCCGCACCCTGCGAGGCTTTCCGGACGGGGAGCCTTCTTCCGGCTCGTACCGCGGTTCGCCCTGGCGGCGGAAATCCCGGGCCGGTGGCGCCGGCGGGGGGTACGTCCGGGCGCCGAGCACCGCGGACGGCGGAGCGTCCGTCCAGTGCACCAGGGAGGACGGCAGATCGTTCAGGAACCGCGAAGGGACCGCGTCGCGGAAGGAACCGAAAAGGTTGCGGCGCCGGGCGAGGGAGAGGAACGCCTTCTCCCGGGCGCGCGTCAGCCCGACGTAGAAGAGGCGGCGCTCCTCCTCGAGTTCGGAGGGGGACTCCACGGAGCGCGAGTGCGGCAGCAGCCCGTCCTCCAGCCCCACGAGGAAGACCACGTCGAACTCCAGCCCCTTGGCGTTGTGCAGCGTCATCAGGCGGACCGCCTCGGACTCCTTCCCGCCCGTCTCCTCCGCCGCCAGCGTCATCTTCTCGAGGAACTCCTGGAGGGCGTCCTCCCCCGTCCCGGGGAACCCCTCCGCCACGCGGAACAGCTCCCGCACGTTCTCGAGGTCCTCCTCCTTCCCCGCCCCCTCCCGGTCCGGGCCGGCCTCCCGCGCCGCCGCCTCCAGGGCGTCGAGGTAGCCGGCGCCGGAAAGGAGGGCGTACAGCGCCTCCGCGGGGGACATCTGGGACAGCTCCGCCCGCCACAGGTCGCGGAAGGAGAAGAGCGGGGCGAGGTTCGGGATCCGGATCAGCGCCCCGGCGAGTGGGATCTGCTCGCGCCGGGCCGCCTCCCGGGCCCTGTTCAGCGTGACCTCCCCGACGCCGCGCCGCGGGAACTTCAGCATCCGCTTGAGGGACACCGCGTCGCCGGGGTTCAGGAACCATTTCAGGTACGACACGGCGTCCCGCACCGAGGCGCGCTCGTAGAAGGAGAGGGCGCCGCGCAGGACGTACGGGATCCGCAGCATCCGGAGCGCGTCCTCCACGGCGCGGGACTGGGCATTCACGCGGTAGAAGACGGCGATCTCCGTGGGGTCGACGCCGGACCGGATCTCCCTCGCGACGGCCGCCGCCACCTCCCGCGCCTCCGCTTCCTGGTCGGCGTAAACGGCCAGGGCGGGCGGCTCCCCCCCCTCGCGGGCGGGGACGATCGTCTTCTCCCGGCGCATCCGGTTCCGGGAGATGAGGGCCCCCGCCACGGAGAGGATCGCGGCGCGGCTGCGGTAATTCGTGGAGAGGTGGATCACCTTCGCGCCCGGGTAGTGGCGCTCGAAGGAGAGCATGGGGCCGGCGGAGGCGCCCCGCCACCCGTAGATCGACTGGTCCTCGTCCCCCACGGCGCAGAACGACTCCGCCCCCAGGGCGAGCAGCTCCGTGAGCTCCGCCTGCGCGGCGTCCACGTCCTGGAACTCGTCCACGAGGAGGTGCCGCACCCCGGACCGCACCGACGACAGGACGTCCGGCGCTCCCGAAAGGAGCGTCACGGGAAGGCGGATGAGGTCGGTGAAGTCGACCGCGCACGCCTCGGAGAGGGCCGCGTCGTACGCCTTCCCCACCTCGCCGGCCATGGAGAGGAACCGCCACCCGGCGGCCATCGCCGCCGACTCCACCGACACGCCGTCCCGCTTCGCCCGCTCGATGAGCCATCCGAACCGCGACGGCGGGAACTTCTTCTCGTCGATATTCATGTCCTTGAGGATCTGGCGCAGCACGTCGTGCTGGTCGCGCGTGTCGTAGATGACGAAGCGGGGGGAGAGGCCGATGCGGGCGCCGTGCCGGCGCAGCAGAGTGGCCCCGAAGGCGTGGAAGGTGCCCAGCCACGGGATGTCTGCCGCCCCGGCGTCGAAGCCGAAGAGGGAGCGGGCCAACAGGTTCCCCACGGACGGGTCCGCCCCGCCCCGGAGGGCTTTCGCCACGCGCCCCCGCATCTCTTCCGCCGCGCGGTTCGTGAAGGTGATGCCGAGGATGCTCCTGGGGGGGATACCGTCGCGGACCAGCCGGATGATCCGGGCGACGATGGCGCGGGTCTTCCCGGAACCCGCGCCCGCCACGAGGAGAAGGGGCCCCCCGTCGTGCAGGACGGCCCTCCGCTGGTCGGGGTCGAGGGAAGTGAATATCGGATCGGCGAGCGTCACGGCGCGACGGGTGCTCCTCGTAGTGGAAGGATACAGGGTACCGCGCCGGGGCATGAAAAGGAAAGGGCCGCCGGAGCGGCCCTTTCCCTTCTCGCGGGGCCCCCTGCGGGGGCGGAATCAGAACTCGTACCGGATCAGTTCCCCGAGGATCGCGTGGGACTGGTAATGGTCGCGGAACTCCCCGCGGTATTTCAGCGAGGTGCTGAAGCCGCTCTTGCCGAAGAAGTTGACCCCGGCCCCAACCAGCAGGCCGCAGTTTTCGCCATCCCGGCCGGTCACGGAGAAGGAGTTCCCCGGTGCGCCGGCGAAGGAGGCCGTGACCACCGGGTCGTCGATCCCGAAGTCGTAGCTCCACGCAACCGTCACCTCGGGCAGGAAGTTTCCCGTTTCCACCGGGATGACGTATTCCAGGCGCAACCCCAGCTCCGAAACCAGCGAGCCGTTGTTCTGCTTCGAGACGTCGAGATTCAGCGGGCCGGCGCCGGTTTCGCTGAACGCTTCCTCCGAGAGGGATATGTATTGCAGGCCGGCGTACGGCTGAAGGACCCAGTTCTTCCTCTGGAAATTGTATCCCCCTTCCACGTAGCCGGAGAAGAGGTCCCCGTCGTGGCTGCTGCTTGCCGTGAACGGGTTTCCGGCGAAGGTGTAGTTCCTCCGGTTGTCAAACCACTGGCGCCCGTACGACAGCGCCATGTCGAGATAGAATTGGCGGGTGAAGTAACTGCCGTAGAGGGACCCGAACAACCCCCGGATGTCGCCGTTCCCCTTCTGGAAATCCAGATCGACGTCCGTGCCGGAGGTTCCGATGCTGGCACCGGCAAGGAACTTCTCGCCGAACAGGTAATCCAGTCCGACCGACCAGCCGACCGTCCGGAACTCGTACCCGTTAATCATGTTGGCATCATGGCCCGCGTCCTGATTCCCGTTCTGCCCGAAGAAGTCGAGCCAGGCGCCGTAACGGGCAGCCTTCCGCCGCTCCTCCTGGCCTGGCAGGGTCAGCGTCCGGATGCTCTCGTCCGCACCGCTGTACGCCAGCAGCCACTGTTCGCGGTCCCCCCGCTCCAGACGGCTGTCGGCTGTCTGCAGCCCGGCGCGGACGCTGTGGACCCGCTTCAGCAGGTTCTGCGTATATTGCCGCGTGGCGTCGTGGATCGCCTTCGAGAAACTCGCGTAGTCCACCGGGTTCATCTGCTCGTAGGCGAGCGCGATGTTTTTCGGGTCGGTCATCCGGACCAGTTCCGCCACCACCGGGGCGAACGCCTCCGTCCCGCCGGCCAGCTGGATGGCGTTGATGGCCTGGCCGATCGCCGACTGGTTCCCGGTGAGAGATATCCCCCGGGGCGAAAAGTCGACCGTGGTGGACAGCTCGACGTACTTCTCGCCGTCCTTCTCGCCGTCGATCATTTCGTATTTCATGACGGCCGACGGCTGGTAGATCAGCGCAAGTCCGGACGCGTTCACGTTGTCCGCGCCGGAGAGGATGTAGTACCGGTGCGTGCCGGAAGGAATCAGCCCCAGGTTGTCCGTCAGATGGACTTCCACCTGACCCGCAAGGTCGGCGATACCATCGAGCTCGATCCGGTCCGCCTTGCCCCCCCTGAGATCCAGGTCCACCTCGTACTTGCCGGTCCCGGACTGCACGAGATTGGCGCCCACGGGTTTGCCGTTCACGAGATTGCCGCCGAGGACCGTCGTCTGCACCACCCCGGCCCCGCCCGGGGAAAGGATTCCGTCGTTCGTCAGGGTATTGCCGCCTCCAAGCTGCACCTTCGCGCCGGGGTTGAACGTCGCCCCCGCCATGTTGCGGAAGGAGTTGCTCCCCTCACCGAGGTCGACCGAGCCGGTGACGGTTCCATGGTTTATAATCGTTTCGTTCCCCTTGGTGCCGATGACGGCGTTTCCTGCCGCGCCGATCTCCGTCGTGATCGTGCCCCGGTTGGTCAACGTGTTGTTCGCGCCTTCCGCGATCCGCACGCCCGCCCCTGCTCCGGTGCCTCCCTGCACCGTCCCGGCGTTTATGTCGACGGTGATGTTTCCGCCGCCGTCGTTCCCCCGGCTCTGGGCGAAGATCCCGTCGGTGCCCACCCCGTGGGCGAGGATGTCTCCCGCGACGTCGACGTGGACCGTTCCCCCGTCGCCCTTTCCGCCCGCGCTCTGCGCGAAGATGCCGTGCGAACCGTCGCCGAAAGTTTCGATCCGTCCGGAACTTTTCACCGTCACCGCCCCGCCGGATCCGTCGCCTCCGACGCTCCCCGCGAACCAGTCGTACAGCGTCCCCAGGGGGATGCCGAGGAAGCCGGCGTTGCCGGCGATGCCGCCGCCTCCCCCGAAGCTCTGTGCGAAGATCCCGAAGGAGTTCCTGCCGTGGGTCACGATGTCTCCCGTGCTGTCGACCGTGACCGCGCCGCCGTCGCCGCTGTTGCCGCCTCCCCGACCGAACGCGACGTTCAGCCCCACGTTGATGTCCGTCAAGGGGATCTTTCCCCGCTCGACGTCGCCGGCTATCCCTCCTCCGCCCCCGCCGCTCTGCGCGAGGATGGCGTGCCCTCCGTCGCCGAACGTCTCGATCCGGCCGGAGTTCTCCACCTTGACCGCCCCTCCGTCCCCGGCGGAGCCGGCCCCGCCGCCGAGCCCGATCTTGCCGAACAGCCCGGTCGCCGCGTTTCCACCCACTCCTCCGCCTCCGCCGATGCTCTGCGCGAAGATGCCGTACGAGCCCACGTTGTCCTGGATGAGCTGCGTCCCGTCCATCATCGTCGTCGAGGAGCCGTACGTCGTGATGTTCCCCGTATTGCGCACGGTCACGTTGTCGCCGTTCCCGCTGCTGCCGCCGGAACCGCCGACCATGACGTCCCATTCCTTGAAACCGGACACGGTGGAGAAGAGGAAGTCCAGCTGTTCCGGCGCGAACATGCCGAGGATGTCGCTCTTGCCGATGGAGCCGCCGTTCCCACCGGTTCCGCCGCCGCCCCCGATGCTCTGCGCGAAGATCCCGGCGGAATCGGCTCCCCGCGTGACGATGTTGCCCGAATTGGTTACGTCGACGGCTCCCCCGTTGCTCGCGCCGCCGCCGGAACCGCCGACCGCGACGGAGAAGCTCCAGTCGTCCTCTCCGTCCTTGGACTCCTTGCACCAGACATACTTGATGGGGCAAGTTTTGTCGAACATCATCGAGAAAGTGCTCGCCTGCCCGCCGTTCCCGCCGCCGCCGCCCAGGCTCTGCGCGAAGATCCCGTTGGAATTGTTGTCCAGCGCCGCGATATCGCCGGTGTTCACGACGGTTACGGATCCGCCGTGATTTCCGTCTCCGCCGCCGCCTCCCACCGCGACGGCGACGTTCACGTTCGTGCCCTTGTCGTTGGCGCCGTAGGCGAGCATCCCGGAAAAGGCGAACCCCCCGTTCCCGCCGCCGCCCCCGATGCTCTGGGCGAAGATGCCGTGGGATTCCGTTCCCCGGGTAACGATCCGGTGACTGTTGGCGACCGATACGGCCCCCCCGTACCCGCCGTCGCCGCCCCCGCCCCCGATGCCGACCCCCAGGTTCACGTTCCGCAACGTATTGTCGCCGCCCGCGCCGAGTTCGGCCGCAATGCTCCATCCGCCCTTGCCGCCGCCGCCGCCGACGCTCTGCGCGAAGATCCCGTGGGCCTGGACCCCCGAGGTGTCGATCGCGTTGTCGTTTCTCACCGAAACGTTCCCGGCGTAGTTTCCGTCCCCGCCGTACCCTCCGAGCGAGAACGATACGTTCTTCGACCCGGCTCCTCCCCAGGTACCTGCGAACGCAAACCCGCCGGAGCCGCCGCCCCCTCCGATGCTCTGCGCGAAGATCCCTTCGGAGCGGTTGCCCTCCGTAACGACGGCGGCGGAATTCGAGACGTCCACGTCGCCCCCGAATCCGCCCTTGCCCCCGAAGCCGCCGACCGCGACCGAAACGCTCTTCGTGGCGTTGTCAAACCCGAACGAACCGGCGATGCTGAAACCGCCGTTGCCGCCCCCGCCCCCGATGCTCTGCGCCAGGATGCCCGTTGCGTTGTCTCCGCCCGTGGAGATGAAACCTCCATGGTTATCAACGGTCACCCGGTCCCCGTTCCCGCCGCCGCCGCCGAACCCCCCGATGCTGATCCCCACCGATGCCGCCGCGTTGTCCCACGCGACGGACCCGGCCACGCTGAACCCCCCGGAGCCGCCGCCGCCTCCCACGCTCTGCGCGAAGATCGCGTGCGACTCCTCCCCGAGGGTGCCGATATCGCTTGCATTCCGGACCTCGACGGCTCGCCCGTGCCCTCCAATGTCGCCGAAGCCGCCCAGGCTGAACGTGGCGCCGCCTCCCTTGCCGATCCCGCCGGCCACGCTGAACCCGCCGTCCCCGCCGCCGCCGCCCACGCTCTGCGCGAGGATCCCGTAGGAACGGGCACCTCCCGTGAAGATCGTGCCGCCCGTGCTGTCGACCGTGACGTTGTCCGCGTTCCCGCCGCCGGCGCCGAAACCCCCGATGCTGATCCCGATCGCCGCCGCCGCGGCGTTGTCGGCGGAAACCGACCCGGCCACGCTGAACCCGCCGGAGCCGCCGCCGCCGCCCAGGCTCTGCGCGAAGATGGCGTGGGAGTTGTTGTCGTGGGTCGCGATGTCGCTCGAACTGTCGACCGCGACCGTTCCCCCGGTGCCCGCGGTCCCCCCGCCGCCGCCCATGCTGAAGGAGATCCCGCGTCCCTTCGAGGCGACGCCGGCCACGCTGAACCCGCCGTCGCCACCGCCGCCGCCCAGGCTCTGGGCAAGGATGCCGTAGGATCGCTCCCCGAACGTGACAACGTTGCCCCCTGTGCTGGTCACCGCCACGTTCCCGGCATTCCCGCCGCCGCCGCCGGAACCGCCGATGCTGATTCCCACTGCCGCAACGGCCGAATTGTCCGCGGTCACGGAACCGGCCACGCTGAATCCGCCGGAGCCGCCACCGCCGCCCAGGCTCTGGGCAAAGATGGCATGCGAGTTGTTGTCGTGGGTCACGATGTCGCTCGCGCTGTCGACGTCGACCGCGCCCCCGTCGCTGGCCGTCCCCCCGCCGCCGCCCATGCCGAAGGAGATTCCCCGCCCTTTCGAGACGACGCCGGCCACGCTGAATCCGCCGTTCCCGCCTCCGCCGCCGAG
>DASWBR010000067.1:0-40128 GCA_036390495.1 Candidatus Deferrimicrobiaceae bacterium
TGGGAGGAGGCGGGCGTGTTCCGCTGCCCCGACGAGCTGTCCGCCCCGAAATATTACTGCCTCGAGATGTTCCCGTACCCCTCCGGCCGGATCCACATGGGGCACGTGCGGGTCTACACCATCGGCGACCTCCTCGCGCGGTTCAAGCGGATGCGCGGGTACCAGGTGCTCCACCCGATCGGATGGGACGCCTTCGGCCTTCCCGCCGAGAACGCCGCCTTCCGGCACGGGACGCATCCCGCGAAGTGGACGTGGGAGAACATCGGCTTCATGCGGGAGCAGCTCAAGCAGATGGGGATCTCCTACGACTGGGAGCGCGAGTTCTCCACCTGCTCCCCCGGGTATTACCGCTGGGAGCAGCTCTTCTTCCTCTGGATGCTGTCGGACGGGATCGCCTACCGGAAACGCGCCACGCTGAACTGGTGCGAGGAGTGCCAGACCGTCCTTGCCAACGAGCAGGTCAACCGCGACGGGACGTGCTTCATCCACGACCAGACCCCCGTGACGCAGCGGGAACTCGACCAGTGGTTCGTCGCCATCACGAAATACGCCGAGGAACTTCTTTCGGGGCACGGGGAGCTTTCGGGCGGGTGGCCGGAGAACATCCTCGAGATGCAGCGGAACTGGATCGGGCGCAGCGAGGGCGCGGAGATCCGGTTTCCCCTGGCGGAGGGCCCGGGGGACATCACCGTCTTCACCACGAGGCCGGACACCCTCTTCGGCGCAACCTTCATGAGCATGGCGCCGGAGCACCCGATGGTGATGGAGTTCGCGCGGAAGGCGGGCCGCGAAAACGAGGTCCGGGAGTTCGTCGACCGCGTGGCGCGGCAGGACCGGATCGAACGGACCGGGGAGGAGATGGAGAAGGAGGGGATCTTCACCGGCGGGCACTGCGTCAACCCGGTGACGGGGGAGAAGATCCCCGTCTACGCCGCCAACTTCGTGCTCTACGAGTATGGCACCGGCGCGGTCATGGCGGTTCCCGCCCACGACCAGCGGGACTTCGAGTTCGCGCGCCGGTACGGGCTCCCGATTGTCGTCGTCGTCCAGCCGGACGGGGAAGCGCTCGTCCCGGAGACGATGACCGCGGCCCACGAGGGGGCCGGCCGGCTCGTCCGATCCGGCGAATTTTCCGGGCGGGACAGCGAGGACGGGAAGAAGGCGATCACGCGGTTCCTCGAGGGGAAAGGGATGGGCCGCGGCACCGTGCAATACCGGCTTCGCGACTGGGGCGTCAGCCGGCAGCGGTACTGGGGGTGCCCGATCCCGGTGATCCACTGCGCGGGGTGCGGCGTCGTCCCGGTGCCCGAGGAGGACCTCCCCGTCGTGCTGCCGGAAGACCTCCCCTACACCCGGGAACGGGGGAACCCCCTCGCCGGGGCGGAGGAGTGGCTCGGGGTCCCCTGCCCCTCGTGCGGGAAGCCGGCCCGGCGCGAAACGGACACGTTCGACACCTTCTTCGAATCCAGCTGGTACTTCCTCCGCTACATCGACCCGAAAAACGACCGGGCCCCGCTCGACCCGGAAAAGATGCGGCGCTTCGCCCCGGTGGACCAGTACGTCGGCGGCGTCGAGCACGCCTGCATGCACCTGATCTACGCCCGCTTCTTCCACAAATACCTCCGCGACAAGGGGCTCGCCCCCGGGAACGAGCCGTTCCTCCGGCTCCTCTCCCAGGGGATGGTCTGCATGCAGACCCTCGAGTGCCCCAAGCACGGGTGGCGCTACTCCGAGGAGGTCGACGAGGGCGGCGCCTGCCGCCAGTGCGGAGAGAAGGTGAGCGTCGGCCGCTCGATGAAGATGTCCAAGTCCAAGAGGAACGTCGTGGAGCCGTCCGCCCTGATCGAGCGGTACGGGGCGGACACCGCACGGCTCTTTTCCCTGTTCGCCGCGCCGCCGGAGAAGGATCTGGACTGGAGCGAGCAGGGGGTGGAGGGGGCGTTCCGCTTCCTGGGACGGGTCTACCGCCTCGTCGCGTCGCGCGCGGAGGCGATCGCCCGATCCCCGCGGGCATGGGACGACTCGGAGGAGGTCCGCCGCATCCGGCAGGTGACCCACCGGACCCTGCGGAAGGTCACGGAAGACGTGGAAGAGCGGTTCCACTTCAACACGGCCATTTCCGCCGTCATGGAAATGGTGAATTTCCTCTACCTCGTGGACGACGCGGCGTGGGGGCGCCCTGCCACCGCGGCGGCGCTCCGGGAGGCAGTGGAGCTCCTTCTCCACATGCTCTCGCCCTTCGCCCCCCACGCGGCGGAGGAGCTTTGGCACCGGATCGGGAACCGCGACCTCCTTTGCACCCGCCGCTGGCCGGAGGCCGATGTTGCCGCGGCCCGGGAAGAGACGGTGGAGGTGGTCGTCCAGGTGAACGGGAAGGTCCGCGCGAAGCTCACCGTGCCGTCTGGGGCGGCGGAGGAGGAAATCCGCCAGCTGGCGATGGCCGACTCGAGGGTACGGGAGCACACGGCGGGGAAGGGGATCCGCACGACCGTGTACGTCCCCGGCAAGCTGTTCAGCATCGTCGCGGCTTAGGCATGCTGTTGCGCAGGTCCGCCGCGGCACTCCTCCTCGCAGCCACGGTTGCCGCCGTGGTCCCGGGGTGCGGGTACCAGCTCCACTCCGCGGGAAAAGCCCGGTTCTCCGACCCGGAGCTCCGCATGGATGTCCCCCCGTTCGCCAATGCGTCCACGATACCGGACGCGGGCAGCTACGTCGCCGCCCGTCTCCGCGAGGAGTTGCGGCGTGGGGGGTACCGGGGCGGGTTCGAACGGCCGGGGGCGGATTTCCTGGTCGAGGGAAAGGTGCTGGAGACCCGGGAGACCGTCATCTCCCACTCGGTGAACAGCCGGTTCGGGCTGGAATACCGTCTCACCGTCGTCCTGGAGATCCGGGTGTTGGAGGTCGTCAAGGGTCGCGTCCTGTGGAAGGAGGCGGGGATCACCGAATCGGCACCCTTCTACTCCGGGCCGGACCCCCAGTATACCGAGGCCAACCGGAGGGCCGCCTTCGAGGACGCGGTCCACCGCCTCGTAATCCGCCTTGCCCAGACGATCCGGGTGGTCGTGTGAAGGCCGCTTCCCCCGGAACGTTCTTCCGATCCTGGCTCGGGACGGTTCCGGCTCCGGCGTACCTCCTGTACGGGGACGGTGCCGGCCTGGCCGGTTGCCTCGTCCACGCCTGGGAGAAGCGGCTGCGGGAGGAAGGGGTGAACGCCGAGGTCCATCACTGGACGGTGGCCGACATGGAACGGGATTCCCCGGAGACCGCCTGGCGCTCCCCCTCCTTCTTCGCCAGGGTGCGCATCTTCGTCCTTCCCGACCTCGCGGAATTGAAGAAAGGGCACCGGGAGACGATCCGGGCATACCTCGGAACGCCGGAACCGTCCGCGACTCTTGTCCTGCACGGCACGGATTTCCGGCAGGCGCAAGGTTTCTCCCGCGCCCCGAACCTCCTGTCCGCCGCCCCGAGGGAGCAGCAGGCCGTGGACGCCCTCGCGGAGTACGCCGTCGCCATCGCAAGGGAGGCCGGCGCCTCCCTCCCCCGGGAATCGGCTTCCTTCCTCGCCCGGTGGGTGGGCGTTTCCTTCGAGCTCCTCGACGCCGAGGTCGGGAAACTCCTGGCGTACGCCGGGGCACGCAAGGAAATCACGGAGGAGGATATCCGTGCGGTCTGCGTTTCCCGGGGCGAGGTCGATCCGTTCCGCATGGCGGACGCCCTGGTCCGGAAGGATGGTCCCGCGTGCCTCGCCCTGCTCCGGCGTTTTGCGGCCACCGCGGACGCGGAGGATTACCACAGGCTGAACGGCGCGATGGCCTGGTACCTTCGTGGATGCGTGGAGGGAAGGGGGAGGGGAGCGCCGGTGACACCCGGGAGGGCGGCGGCGCTGTTCCGCACCCTGTCCCGGATCGACCGGGAAATGAAGGGGGAGAGTCGCCTCTCCCCCGGGCAGGTATTCGAGATCCGGCTGCTGTCGGCCTTGATGTAGTGAGGCTTGCGGTTACTTCTTCGCGGTCGCCTTGTGGACCGCTTTGGCGAGCCGGGCGACCTTGCGGGAAGCCGTCTTCTTGTGGAGCACGCCTTTCGAACCGGCGCGCGCGATGACGGACTCCGCGTTCCGGAGAAGTTCCGCGGCCTTCTCGCCGGCGTTTTCGGCGATCCCGGCGCGCAGTTCCTTCACGGCGCTCTTCACGGTGGAGCGGACGTGGCGGTTCCGGGCCCGGCGCTTGAGACTCTGCTTGTGCCGCTTCACGGCAGACTGGAGCTTCGCCAACCTGTTCCTCCTTGCGACCCGATCGTCAGGATTTGCAAATTAGATATTTGATACCATGGAGCCCGAAATGTCAAAGAGAAAAAAGGATTCCGGCCCCGCGCATCCCGGCCCAGTGGAGGCCGCGTACGCCATGCCGGTCGGGCTCCCGTACGGTTTCGCATCCCTCGTGTTCGCCGGCGGAAGGCTCGTCGCGGTTCCCTGGGAGAAAGACCGCCGGCGCCTTCTCGCGTCGATCCGGAACGGGTATCCCGGAGCGCGGCCAGCCGCCGGCGCTTTCGAATGGTGCCGGGACCTCCTCGTGCGGTACGCCAACGGGGTTTTCCCGGAACCGGAAGAGGTCCTCCTGCTTCCCTTCGCCTGGGAGCGCGTCTCCCCCTTCGACCGGACGATCCTCGAGGCGACGGCGCGAATCCCGGCGGGGTGCGTGACGACGTACGGGGAGTTGGCGGCCCGGGCCGGCAGACCGGGGTGTGCACGGGCGGCGGGGGGCGCGCTCGGGAGGAATCCCTGGCCGATTCTCCTTCCCTGCCACCGCGTTGCGGGAGCGGATGGATCCCTTACGGGGTTCGGCAAAGGGCTCCCGGCGAAGAAAGCCCTCCTCGCGTTCGAGTCGTCCGCCCGGATGACCCGGCGGACTGCCCAATAAACAGGCAATCTGCAGAACGCTTCCCCGGTGCGACTCCGGCCCGGAATTTCCACAAGGGATTCCACAGGCATTCCACAAAGGGTGTGGAGAACGGGATCCGGCTCAGGAGGTGGTCCTCTTTGCCTTCTGCCAGAGGCTCTCGAGCGTGGCCATGTCGGCATTTTCCAGGGAACTGCCCGTTTCCGAAGCGATTTTCTCCATCTCGCGGAATCTCCGCTCGAACCGGTCGTTCGCCGACATCATCGCGACCTCGGGGTTCAGGTTCAGGAATCGGGCCAGGTTGACCAGCGCGAACAGGACATCCCCGAACTCGTGCTCGATCTTCCCCGGATCCTCGCCGGACATGGCTTCCTTGAGTTCCCCCAGCTCCTCTTCCACCTTTTCGAGAACCTGCTCCGTCCGTTCCCAGTCGAACCCGGCGCGGGCCGCCTTCTTCGACATCTTGGACGCCCGGAGCAGGGAAGGGAAATCCCGGGGGATCCCGCCGACGAGGGAGGGGTGGCTCCGGTTCTCCACCGTCCGCTTGATGTGCTCCCACTGCCGGGAAACGGCCTCCGGGCTGTCGGCATGGGCCTCCCCGAACACGTGCGGGTGCCGGCGGACCATCTTCTCCGAAATGGAGGAAATCACGTCGGAGATGCCGAACTCCCCGTTCTCCTCCGCGATCCGGGCATGGAACAGGATCTGGAGCAGGAGGTCCCCCAGTTCCTCGCACAGGAGGGAGGGGTCGTTTTGCCGGATGGCGTCCACGACCTCGTGCGTTTCCTCGACGAGGTATTGCCGAAGCGTCTCGTGGGTCTGGGCGCGGTCCCACTCGCACCCCCCCTCGCCGCGGAGGCGGGCCATGATTTCGACGAGTTTCCGGAAGTCGTCCATTGCGGGCGTTTTCCCCGTAACAATGTTAGCATAATACCTTTATGACTCCACGGGTTCCCAACGGGACGTACCGTTTCCCCGCACGCGCTGCCCTTCTCCTCGTTTTCCTGCTTTCCACGATTCCCGTCTTTGCCTCGGCGGCGGAGCCTTTGGCGAGGTATCCGGTGGCCGTCCGGGAGCAGGCGCTCCGGGTGGTGGAGGCCGCCTCTCCCGTTCCCACGGAGACGTTCGCCCTGGAGGTCCGGACCCTCCGGAAACGGATGTTCGACTACGGGATCCTGTCCTTGAACGCCCTCCCGGACCTCGTCTTCGACCGGGCCGCGAAGGAGGGGTGGAAGCGCAAGGCGTACGGGCCGCTCCGGGAAATGACCCGCGTCGCCCCGCTTTCGGTCCCGCTCTGGGCGTGGCTGGTCCGCGAGGATGTCTTGCGGTTCGCGCCGGATCGTTTCTTCTCCGACGTCGGCGGGCTCGCCGGGGCGGCCCGGGAATTCGCCCCGGCCCTGCCGGGGTACGCCGCGTGGCTCCTCATGCTCGCCTCCGCGACCGCGTGCTGGTTCGCGGCCTGGGCATCCATCGTCGTCCTGCTCCGGGCGCGAACGGCCCTTACCGCCGACCTGTCCCGGATGTTCCGGGGTTTCCGTTACCCGGAGATCCCGGCTGCACTGCTGTTGTGGTGCGGTTTTGCCGGGCCCGTCCTTTTCGGAGCGGGGCTCGGCGTGTGCGCCGTGTTCTGGATCGCGCTGTCGGCGGGGTACCTGCGGCGGGGGGAACTGGCGATCGCGGTCGCGGCGATCCTCCTTCTCGCGGGGGTGTTCTTCGCGGGGGGCGTGATCGACCTCCTCGGCCGGTTGGCCGGCGGGACGCAGTCGGGGGAGTGGTTCGCGGCCGAGGGGTATCTGCCGGGGCAATGGCCGGAACCCCCTTCCACCGGACAATCCTCTCGCCCCGGAACGCAATGGGACGGGATGATCCGGTTCAGCAGGGCGCGCGCGGAGATGCAGTCGGGGAACCTGCAGGTCGCGGAGCGGATGTGGTCGGAGCTCATCCGGGACGGGCGGGAGGTGGCGGGAGCGTACAACAACCGGGGATTGGTGCGGGCGCGGCTCGGGAAGACCGAGGAAGCCCTGTCGGATTTCGAGGCCGCCGTCGGGCAGAACCCGTCGGGCGGTCCAGCCCACTGGAATTCCTACCAGATGTACCTCGTGACGTTCCGGCTCGAACAGGCCGCCCGGATCCAGTCCGCGGCCTGGGCGAGCATCGGGAAGTCCCCCCCGTTCGATTTCCGTGCGGAGGAGATGACCCACGGCGAACTGGTGCCATCCCCGCTGCGTGCGGAGGGGATCCGGGAGAAGTTCGGATTGCTCCGGGAAGGGGGATTCCGGAATGCGGGGGAAAACCCGTTCCGGGCGCTCCTCTTCCGGTTCCTGCCGGGAGGATGGGGCCCCGCGTTCCTCGTCGTGGGGTGCCTCTGGGCGGGGGCGGGGAGACTCCTGTCCCGCAAGGTCTGGTTGCACAGCGCGTGCCGGTCGTGCGGGACCCTGACGATGGTGGCACGGACGCGGGAGACCGCCGACATCTGCAACTCCTGCCGCGCCCAGGTCGGAAGGGGGCTCCGGGGAGGGGAGGAGAGGGAGCGAAGGATCCTCAACATCCATCTGCACCGTCGGTACGTCCGGGCGTGCACCGTCCTGATCCCCGGGAGCGGCGCATTGTGGGCTGGCAAGGACCTCCGGGCGATGGTCTACGGGTTCGCGTTCTGCGCTCCCCTGGGGGTCCTCACGGTCTCCCTGGGCGGGTTGGCGGCCGGCCGCGGTCTTCTCTCGGACATGCAGTCCATGGTCGCCGGGGCCGCCATCGCGTGCGCGGTGCTGTTGTGGGCCGGCGGGGCGTGGTGGGGCTGGCGCTCCTTCGAAGCGCTGCAGCTGCGGTACAACGTCGCGGAGGAAAGGACGTAGCGGTGCAGGGGAAGATCTCGGACTTCAGCATCCCGGAAATCTTCCAGCTCGTCTCCTCGCAAGGGAAGAGCGGCTCCCTCGCCATTTCCGGGAACGACCGGATCACGATCTTCCTCTTCTCGGACGGGCGGATCGTGGACGTCCAGCCCGACCGGAGGGAACCCCGGTCCCTGCTGGGAACCATGTTGCGGGACGCCGGGCACCTCACGGATTCCGAGTTGAAGCGGTTCCTCGACGCCCAGGGTGGAGGGGGAGGGAAGAAGATCGGCGAGCTCCTCGTGGAGAAGGGGAAGATCTCCCGCGAGGTGCTCGCCCGCTTCCTGACCCTCCAGGTCAAGGAGTGCCTCTTCGAAGTCCTCACCCTCAAGGACGGGGAGTACCGTTTCGAGGGATTCGCCGTGCGCCCTCCGCCCTGGGGGGGGGAGCCGCTCCGGCCGGACGTCCTGATGATGGAGGGGATGCAGTTCCTCGACGAGTACCCGATGTACCGCGGGAAGCTGCCGCCGGGACCTTTCCGCGTCTCCCGCCACAAGGGGGAGAAGGTCGACGTGAAAGCGCTATCCCCGGAGGAGGGAGCCGTCTGGAAGGCGCTGGAGTTCTCGGACGATCCCGACAGGGTCTTCCGGAAGGCGTGCCTCACGGGATTCGAGGGGGCCAAGGGGCTTTCCCTGCTGCTGGAGCGCGGGCTGGTGGATGCGGGCACGGTGACCCGGGAGGGGGACGACACCGCGCTCCGGCTCCGGCGGGAGCTCTCCGTGCGGCGCGGGATCGACGCGGGCAACGCGTTCCTGTGGGCCGTAGGGCTGGCGATCGCGGCCGCGTGGCTCTACCGCTCCCTCCTGTCGCCCTCCGCCGCCGGGATCTTTTCGGAGTGGACGAAATTCTTCTGACGGGACACCGGGGAGGTGAAGGGGGTGGGAGGGGTGGCGCACGCGAGGGAGGAGACGTTCCGGTTCGAGGACCCGACGGTCCTGCCGACGCTGTTCGGGCCGCACGACGCCCACCTGAAGGCGCTGGAGAAGGCCCTCGGGGTCGCGATCCGTCCGGGAAGCGGCGACGCGCGGGTCGCGGGAGACCCGATCCCGGTCGAACTCGCGGGGAAGGTGCTGGTCGGCCTGTACCGGGTTCTCCGCCGCGGCATCCCCGTGGCGGGGAACGACGTGGAAGCGGCGATCCGCATCGTCTCGGCGGATCGGAACGCGGACGTTTCCGAGGTGTTCCAGGACGTGGTGTTCAAATCTTCCCGGAACCGGATGATCACGCCGAAGAGCGTGGCCCAGAAACGGTACCTCGACGCCATCCGGGATTTCGACATCGTCTTCGGGGTGGGGCCGGCCGGCACGGGGAAGACCTTCCTCGCCATGGCGATGGCGGTGGGTTTCCTGCTCCGCAAGGAGGTGAAGCGGATCGTCCTGGCGCGGCCGGCGGTGGAGGCGGGGGAGAAGCTCGGGTTCCTCCCCGGGGACATGGCGGAGAAGGTGAACCCGTACCTCCGTCCGCTGCACGACGCGCTGTACACGATGCTCGAGTACGAACAGGCGGCGAAGCTCATGGAGCGGGGCACCATCGAGGTGGCCCCGCTGGCCTTCATGCGGGGGCGGACGCTGAACGACTCCTTCGTCATCCTCGACGAGGCGCAGAACACGACGTCCGAGCAGATGAAGATGTTCCTCACGCGCATCGGCTTCGGATCCAAGGCGGTGATCACGGGGGACATCACGCAGACCGACCTCCCCTCGGGCCGGGTCTCCGGGCTGAACGAGGCGATCGGCATCCTCGACGGGGTGGAGGGGATCCGGTTCTGCCGGTTCACCGAGATCGACGTGGTGCGGCACCCCCTCGTCCAGGAGATCATCAAGGCGTATGAGCGGTTCGAGAAGCGCCCCCAGGGATAGCCGGCCCTCCGGGCACGGGGAGTCGCGGTTCGTGCGGTACGGCCGGTTGCTCGGGCTGAGCGTGGCGTCCGCCGCCGCGTTCGCGGTCCTCTTCTACCTCTGGGGGCACGAACTCCTTCCTCGCGCCGCCGGCCGGTGGGGAGCGACCTTTCCCTTCGTCGGCGCCGTGGCCCTGACGCTGGCGGTGGCGCTCTTCCTCACGGAGTGGTTCGGTTTCGCCGGCCGCGACGTGCGAAAGGTCCGCCTCGCGCTGCGCGATTTCCTGTTCCTGTGCTCCCTCGCGCTCCTCCTCTTCTTCGCCGCCCGCGCGGTGATCGATCTCCTCGCGGAGACGCCCACGCTCGTGCGCACCGTGCCCCCGCGGGTGTACGCGTACCTGATCCCGCTTCCCGCCCTGGCCATGGTGGTCCGGATCCTCATCAACTCCGAGACGGCGATCCTGTTCACCGTGGCCGCCTCCGTCCTGTCCGCGGCCGCGGCCTCCGGGCGCTGGCCGGCCATGCTGTTCCTCCTGCTGTGCGGAACCGCGGGCGCCTCCCGTTCCCGGAGGGTGCAGGACCGCTACCGGATGCTCTGGGTCGGGGTCCAGACCGCCCCGGTGTGCGCCGTGGCGGCGGCCGCGCTGGAGCTCGCGTTCCACGGAACCGGCAGCGTGCTCTGGGCCGCGGCGTTCGGGGCCGTGAACGGCCTCCTCTCCGGGCCGATCTCCCTCGCGGTCCTGCCGGTGGCGGAGTACGTCTTCGGGTACGCGAGCGACATCCGGCTGATGGAGCTGGGAAGCACCGGGCACCCGCTCCTGCGGCGCCTGATGGTGGAGACCCCGGGGACGTTCCACCACAGCGTGGTGGTCGGGACGCTGGCCGAGGCGGGCGCCCTCGCGATCGGGGCAAACCCGGTCCTGTGCCGCGTGGCCGCCCTCTACCACGACGTGGGGAAGCTCGGGAAGGCGCAATATTTCTCGGAGAACCAGGCGGGGGGTTCCAACGTGCACGACGCCCTGTCGCCCGGGCTGTCCCGGACCGTCATCCTGTCCCACGTGAAGGAGGGGGGCCGGCTGGCGAAGGAGCACCGGCTCGGCGACCGCATCGGGGAGATCATCCTGCAGCATCACGGGACCAGCCTCCTGTACTGCTTTCTCGACAAGGCGAGGCCGATGATCCTGGACCGGAAGGCTTCGGAAGAGATGTTCCGGTACCCCGGACCGAAGCCCCGGACCCGCGAGGCGGGGATCGTCATGCTGGCGGACGCGGCCGAGGCGGCGGTCCGCAGCCTGCAGCAGCCGACGTCCCGGGAGGTGGAGGAGACCGTCCAGGGAATCATCGACCGCATATACCTCGACGGCCAGCTGAACGAGTGCGACATGACGCTGCGCGACCTGCACGCGGCGGGCCGGGCCATCAGCCAGGTCCTCTCCGCGGTCTCCCACGGGCGCGTGGATTATCCCGAGGCCGGAAAAGGGGCCGCCGGCAGGGTGTCTTGAGCCGTTCCCCGGCCCGGTACCGCGTCAGCGTCCGGCAGGACCTCCGCCCGGCCCCCCTCTCCGGCGCGGTGCTGAGGAGGTACGTGCTCGCCGCCCTCGAACGCATCCCGGCGGAGCGCGCGGACGTCCGGGTGCGGGTGGTCGGGGACGCGGCGATCGCCCGCTGGAACCGGCAATTCCTGGGCCGGCCCCGGCCCACCAACGTGCTCTCCTTTCCCGACGAGGGGCCCGGCGCAGTCGCCGGCCGGGATCCGGTCTCGGGAGACATCGTCGTCTCCGCTCCCACCTGCCTCTCGCAGACCCTGGATTGGGCGGAGCCGGCGGAGGCGCGCGTCTTCTTTTTCGTCCTCCACGGGATTCTCCACCTCGCGGGGTACGACCACGAGGCCGGAGGCGCGCAGGCCCGCCGGATGCGGCGGAAAGAGATGTCCCTTTTCCGCAGTGTCCTCGCGGCGGAGCGGATGCGGGGCGCCAGGCACGCATGACCTCCCGGCGCGAGCCCTTTGCTCCCGGCGGCGGCCGGGCGTGGCTTCTCGGTGCGCTGTTCGTCCTGTCGTACGCCCTCGGGACGCCGGGATACGATGTTCCCGGCCTGCCGTTCGTCTGCCTCGCCCCCTTCCTCGCGCTGACGGCCGGGGCCCCGTCCGCCATGCATGCCGCCCGGCGCGGGTGGATCGCCGGGACGGCGGGCAGCATTCCCCTGTACTACTGGATCGCGTACACCGTCGCCGTGCCGGGGAAACAGGGATGGCCCCTCGGGTCCCTCGCCGCGGTCCTTGTCTCCGCCTATGTCGGCGCCTATTTCTCCGCCGCGGGGGCGGTCGCAAGACGGCTTTCCGCGCGGTACGGGGAGCGAGGGCTTTGGGCGTTCCCGTTCGCCTGGGTCGGGCTGGAACTTGCCCGTTCCCACCTGTTCTCCGGATTCCCGTGGATGCTCCTCGGGTACTCCCTGGCCGGGAGTTCCATCCTGCGGCAGGCGGCGGACATCGCCGGCGTGCACGGGCTCTCCTTCCTCCTCGCGATATCGGGCGTGTCCGCATACCTTTCCGTCTCCTCGATGGCGGAACGGGCGTGGGGGAAGGGGATCTTCCTGGCGTTGCCGGCCGCCGCCGCGGCGCTGTTCCTGTTCGCCTACGGTACCATCTCCCTCTCCGCGCCGAATCCCTTGCATCCCGCCGGGCCGCCTCTGCGGGTCGGGATCGCCCAGGGGGGGATAGACCAGTCGGCGAAATGGGACCCGGCGAACCAGGAGAAGACCCTGGAGGTTTATGAGGAACTGACCCTCCTGGCGAGGGATTCCGGAGCGCAGGTGGTGGTGTGGCCGGAAACCGCCGCGCCGTTCTTCTACGGATGGGAGGCAAGGTTGTCCCGGCGGCTCGACGGGATCGCCGTCCGCGCCGGTGTCCCGCTGATCTTCGGAGCGCCCTGGTACGACCCGTCCCCGGCAGGAAGGACCTTCAACAGCGTGTTTCACATGGACGGGCGGGGAGTGGTCCGGGAGCGGTACGACAAGCGGCACCTGGTCCCGTTCGGGGAGTACGTCCCGTTCCGGTGGGTCTTCTCCTCCGTCCGGAAACTGACCTTCGGCGAGAAGGATTTCTCCGAAGGGACGGGGCCGGCGCTCTTCCTCGTCGCCGGCTCCCGGGTCGGCGCCTCCGTGTGCTACGAGGCGATCTTCCCGGCGATCCTGGGGGACGGCGTCGCCGCGGGGGCGGAATGGATGGTCAACGTGACGAACGACGCATGGTTCGGCGACACCGTGGCGCCCCGCCAGCACCTGGCGATGGCCCGCCTTCGCTGCGTGGAGTTCCGCAGGCCCATGGCGCGGGCGGCGAATTCCGGGATCAGCGCGATCCTCGACGCCCGGGGGGACGCCGTCGCGTCCCTCGGACTGTTCCGGCGGGGGGTCCTGACGGCGGAAATCCAACCCGGCGCAGGGTGGACCCTCAGCGGGAATATCGGTGATTTGTTTGCGATTTCTTGTTGTATAATTGCAATCTTAACGCTCATCTTCCCCTTGCGAGGATCCCATGGCATCCGGATTGCTGGAAGAGAAGACCGCGGCGCTTGAGGCGCGTTTCCTGGCGCTCCGGGGCTACCTTTGAAGTAGATTCCAAGCTTACCCGTCAGAAGGAGCTGGAGGCGGAGGTCGCCCGGGACGGTTTCTGGGACGCACCGGAGGGGGCGGAGCGCGTCCTTCGCGAGCGGAAGGGAATCGAGACGTTCCTGTCCCGCTGGGCGGCGCTCACCTCTTCCCTGGCCGACCTGCGCGCCTACCTGGATCTGGCCGACGAGGCGGGGGACGAGGCGCTGGACCGGGAGATCGAACAGCACCTGTCCGAGGTGTCCCGGACGCTGGACGCCCTCGAACTGGAGCGGATGCTCTCCGGGGAGAACGACGCGCGCAACGCCATCGTGACCATCCACGCCGGCGCCGGCGGGACGGAGTCGCAGGACTGGGCCGAGATGCTCCTGCGGATGTACTCGCGCTTCGCGGACCGGAACGGGTTCGGGATGGAGCTCGTCGAGCGGCAGGAGGGGGAGGAGGCGGGGATCAAGAGCGCCACGTTCGTCCTTTCGGGGGACCACCCGTACGGGTACCTCAAGGCGGAGAGCGGTGTCCACCGCCTGGTGCGGATCTCCCCGTTCGACGCCAACAAGCGGCGTCACACCTCGTTCGCCTCGATCTTCGTGTCCCCGGAGATCGACGACGACGTGCAGATCCAGATCAACGATTCGGACCTGAAGATCGACACCCTGCGGTCCGGCGGCGCCGGCGGACAGCACGTGAACAAGGTGGAATCCGCCGTCCGGATCACGCACATCCCCTCCGGGGTCGTCGTCCTGTGCCAGCAGGAACGGTCTCAGGGGAAAAACCGGTCGCTGGCGATGAAGATCCTCCGGTCCAAACTGTACGAACTGGAGATGCGCCAGCGGGCCGAAAAGGCGATGGAGGCCCACAAGACGAAGAAGGACATCGCCTGGGGATCCCAGATCCGGTCGTACGTTCTCGCCCCGTACCGCCTGGTGAAAGACCACCGGACCGGGCACGAGACGGGGAACGTGGACGCGGTGCTGGACGGGGACATCCTCGAGTTCATCCGGAAATACCTGCTCTCGGGAGGCGCGGAAAAGGAGATGGGGGGGGCCGCGTGAACGGGAACTGGAACGACCTGATGCGGGACCGGTTCCGGAAGATCGGCGCGCTCGAGGCCCCGGGGGAATCCCCGTACCCGAACGACCAGAAGGTAGGGTGGACCACGGCGGCGGCGCGGGACGCCGCCCGCGGCATCCCGCCGGAGGAGCTTCCCGCGAAGGCGATCCGGGTGGACATCGCCGGCCGCGTCGTCGCGCTGCGCCGCTTCGGGAAGGCCACCTTCCTGGTCCTCTCCGATCGGGCCGGGCGCCTCCAGGCCTACCTGAAACGCGACGCGCTCGGGGAGGCGGCGTACGACCTCTTCCTCTCGACCGTCGACGCGGGGGACATCCTCTGGGTGGAAGGGACCCTCTTCGTGACCCGCACCGGGGAGCTGACCGTCGAGGCCTCGCGGTACCGGATGCTGACGAAGGGGATCCGGCCGCTCCCGGAGAAGTGGCACGGCCTGTCCGACGTCGAGACCCGGTACCGCCAGCGGTACGTGGACCTGATCGTGAACGAGGAGGTCCGGGAGATCTTCCGGCGCCGGGCCCGGATCGTCTCCTTCCTCCGCGAATACCTCGTGCGGAAGGATTTCCTCGAGGTCGAGACGCCGATGATGCAGCCGGTGGCGGGCGGCGCCACGGCGAGGCCGTTCGTCACCCGCCACAACGCGCTCGACATGGACCTCTACCTGCGGATCGCCCCCGAGCTGTACCTCAAGCGGCTGCTGGTGGGCGGCTTCGAGAGGGTGTTCGAGATCAACCGGAACTTCCGGAACGAGGGGATCTCCACGCAGCACAACCCCGAGTTCACCATGCTCGAGTTCTACCAGGCGTACGCCACCTTCGAGGACCTGATGGCGCTGACGGAGGACATGCTCTCCTCCCTCGCCGTCGCGATCTTCGGGGAAGCGCGGTTCCCGTACCAGGGGGGGACGGTGGACTTCACACCGCCGTGGGAGCGGATCACGGTGGCCGGGGCCGTCTCCCGGTATGGCGGGGTGCCGGAGGAGCGGCTCTCGGAGGAGGGGTTCCTCCGCGGGATGGCCGGGCGGCTCGGGATACCCGACGCGGCGACGTCGCCGCCGGGGAAGCTCCTCGTGGCGATCTTCGAGGAGGTGGCGGAGCGGTCCATCGCCGGTCCGACGTTCGTCACGGAGTACCCCATCGAGGTGTCCCCGCTCTCCCGCCGCAACGACGGCCGGCCTCATCTCGTCGACCGGTTCGAGCTGATCGTCCGCGGGCGCGAGATCGCCAACGCCTTCTCGGAGCTCAACGACCCGGTGGACCAGCGGGAACGGTTCGAGGAGCAGCTCCGGCGCCGCGAGCGGGGCGACGAAGAGGCGCACTTCATGGACGAGGATTACCTCCGGGCGCTCGAGTACGGGATGCCCCCCGCCGCGGGGGAGGGGATCGGCATCGACCGCCTCGTGATGCTCCTCACCGATTCCCCGTCGATCCGCGAGGTCATCCTGTTCCCACAGCTGCGGAAAGAGGGGTAGGGGCGTTTGCGCGTCCCCGTCGAGGTGTACATCGCCAAGAAGTACCTTCTGGCGAAGCGAAAGCAGACCTTCATCTCGATCATCAGCTTCATCTCCGTCGCCGGGGTCACGGTCGGCACGATGGCCCTCATCATCGTTCTGGCCGTGATGAGCGGGTTCGAGCGGGAGCTCAAGGAGCGGATCCTCGGGGCCACCGCGCACGCCCACGTCACCAGCGCCGACGGCAGCATCCCGAAGCCGTTCGAGCTCGCGGAGAAGGTCCGGAAGGTGAAGGGGGTCGCCGCCGCAAGCCCCTACATCTTCACCCAGATGATGATCTCCTCGGGGAGCGGCGCCCTGGGAGGGGTCCTCCGCGGGGTGGACGTCGCCACGATCGGGGACGTTACCCGGCTCGCGAGGGACCTGCGCATCGGGAAGCTGTCCGACCTCCCCCGGAAGGCCGCCGAGGCCGTGCCGGGCGTGATCCTGGGCCGGGAGCTCGCCGCAAACCTCGGCGTCGGGCCCGGGGACATGGTGGAGGTCCTCGTGCCGGGAGGGACGATCACGCCGCTGGGAGCGTTCCCCCGCACCGCGCGGTTCCGCGTGGTGGGGATCTCCCAGGCCGGGATGTACGAATACGACGCCACCTTCGCCTACATCGCCCTCGAGGAGGCGGCGCGGCTGCTCGGAATGGAGGGGCGCGCCACGGGCGTCGAGGTGAGGGTGGAGGACGTATACGCCGCCGCGGACGTGGCGAAGGCCCTGCGGTCGGAGCTGGGGTACCCTTACTGGGCCAAGGACTGGATGCAGAGCAACCGGAACCTCTTCTCGGCCCTGAAGCTGGAGAAGGTGGTGATGTTCATCATCCTCGTGCTCATCGTGATGGTGGCGGCGTTCAACATCATCAGCACGCTGATCATGGTGGTGATGGAGAAGACCAAGGACATCGCGATCCTGATGACCCTCGGGGCGACCCGGCGCACCATCCGCCGGATCTTCGCCCTCGAGGGGCTGATCATCGGCGTGGCGGGGACCGCCGCCGGGACGGCCCTGGGGGCGCTGCTGTGCCACCTCCTCCGGCGGTACCAGTTCATCCGCCTCCCGAGCGATGTGTACTACATCTCCACGCTCCCGGTGTCCCTCGAGGCCGGGATGGTCGTCCTCGTGATGGCGAGCTCCATCCTGATCTGCTTCCTCGCCACCGTCTACCCCGCGCGCCAGGCATCGCGGGTCGACCCCGCGGAGGCGATCCGGTATGAGTGACGCCCCGGCACTCCGCGCCGAGGATGTCCGGAAAGTCTTCCGACGGGAGGGGTACGACCTCGAGGTCCTCAAGGGGGTCTCCCTTTCCATCTCCGCGGGAGAGATGGTGGGCGTGGTCGGCGTCTCGGGCGCCGGGAAAACCACGCTCCTCCAGATTCTCGGCACGCTCGACCGGCCCAGCTCCGGCCGGGTCCTCTACGCGGGCCGCGACGTGTCCGGGCTTCCCGAGGAGGAGATGGCGTCGTTCCGGAACCGTTCCGTGGGGTTCGTCTTCCAGTTCCACAACCTCCTTCCGGAGTTCACCGTCCTCGAGAACGTGATGCTTCCGTGCCTGATTTCCCGGCTCGATCCGGAGGAGGCCAGGACGCGTGCGGAGCGGCTGCTCTCCGACGTGGGGCTTTCGGGACGGCTTGCCCACCGGACCGGGGAGATCTCGGGCGGGGAGCAGCAGCGGGCGGCGATCTGCCGCGCGCTCGTGATGGAGCCTTCGGTCCTCCTGGCAGACGAGCCCACGGGGAACCTGGACCGGAAGACCGCCGGGGGGGTTGTCGACCTCCTCGTGGAGCTGAACCGCTCGCGGGGGCTTTCCCTGCTGATGGTGACGCACAACGAACGGATCGCCGAACGGCTGCACCGGGTGATCCGGATCGACGACGGGCGCATCGTACCGTGACCCGTCCCCGGTCCCTCCGGGCCGCGATGGCGGTCCTCCTCTGGGCGGCCTCCCTCGCTTCCGCCACGGCGCAGGGGTTCCGCGTGGTCGACATCGAGGTGCAGGGCGCGCGCCGCGTTTCCCCCGACAACATCCGCCAGGCGATGACGACGAAGGTCGGGCAGGAGCTCGACCTCGCGAAGGTGCGGGAGGACGTCAAGTCGATCTACCGCCTCGGGTATTTCCGCGACGTGACGTTCGAGGCGGAGGAGACCGCGGGCGGGTACCGTCTCACGATCCTCGTCGCCGAGAAGCCGGTCGTGGGGTCCGTACAGATCGAGGGGAACAAGGACGTGGATACCGCCGACCTCAAGGCCGCCGTCACCCTGAAGGAGCGGACCCTGTTCCAGGAAGAGAAGGTGAAGGAATCCGTCGGGAAACTGCAGGAGGTTTGCCAGAACAAAGGGTTCATCGATGCCTCGGTGGAGGCGGCCGTTTCCGAGGACGCCGAGGGGGCGATCCGGGTGACGTTCCGCGTGAAAGAGGGGGAGAAGCTCAAGATCGAGCAGATCCGGGTGGCGGGGAACCTCTACTTCACGGAGAAGGCCATCCGCAAGGTGATGGAAACATCGGAGAAGGGGTTCTTCTCCTTCCTGACCGATTCGGGCGTGTTCAAGAAGGATGTCCTCGAGAACGACATCCGGAGGATCGAGGCGCTGTACCAGAACAACGGGTTCATCGACTCCAAGGTGTTCGATCCGGCGGTCTCCCGGGGGAAGGAAGGGCTGGTCGTCACCATCCGCGTCTTCGAGGGAAGGCAGTACCGCGTCGGCGAAATCCGGTTCGCAGGGGAGTCCGGAATCCCGGAGGAGAGGTTGCGGGGTATCGTGAAGCTGATCCCGGGGGAGGTGCTCAACCGGGAAATCGTCCTGGCAGACCTGCTCGCCCTGACCAGTCAGGTGAACGACAAGGGGTACGCGCAGGCGCTCGTCTCCCCGGGGGTCGAGAAACGGAAGGAGTACCCCGTCGCGGACGTGACGTACCGATTCGAACGGGGAACGAAATTCCGGTTCGGAAAGGTGGAGATCTCCGGGAACACGAAGACGCTCGACCGGATCGTCCGTCGGAACCTCGACATTGCCGACGGGGCGATCTACAGCGGGACCGCGCTGAAGACCACCAAGGAGAACCTCTCCCGGATCGGCTACTTCAAGGACGTCAAGATCGGCACCGCCCCGTCCGCCACGCCGGGCGAGATGGACGTGAAGGTGGACGTGCAGGAGGGGCCGACCGGGACCCTCTCCGGCGGGGCGGGGTACAGTTCCGTGGACAAGATCTTCGGCGTCGTCAACCTGAGCGAGAACAACCTGTTCGGGCGGGCCTGGAAACTGTCGCTCAACACGCAGTTCGGCGCGAAGCGGACGACGTTCGCGCTCGATTTCCGGGACCCGTACTTCCTCGACACCGATTACAACCTCCTCCTGACCGCCTACAAGTCGGAGATCAAGTACACCGACTTCGAGAAGAAGTCGACGGGCGGGCGCGTGGGACTGGGGTACAACCTCACCCGGTTCCTGAGCGCGTCGGTCGCATTCCGGGTCGACGACACCCAGATCTACGCCATCTCGGGGGTGCCCCCCTCCACGACCGTCCAGCAGGCGATCGACCTGGGACTCCAGAAGACCCGGAGCGTTTCCCTGAACATGGTCCGGAACACCACGGACCGGAACATCGACCCCTCGCGCGGGAGCGTGCAATCGGTTAGTCTGGAGTACGCCGGGGACCCCCTGGGCGGGAACACCCAGGTCGTGAAATATTTCCTGAACTGGAAGCAGTTCCTCCCGGTAACCGCCACGACGACGTTCTCGATGAACGCCCTCTGGGGTCACACGATCCCCAACTACGGGGGGTTCGGGGACGGGGAAGTGCCCCTCTACGAGCGGTTCTTCCTCGGGGGGCCTTACAGCGTCCGGGGATTCAAGTCCCGCACGCTCTCTCCGGTGGACCCCAATACGGGGGAACTGGTCGGGGGGAACAAGGAGTTCATCCTCAACCTGGAGTACACGTTTCCCCTGGTCAGCGAGATCGGGTTCAAGGGGGTGCTGTTCACCGACTTCGGGAACGCCTGGGCGCAGGGGGTGTGGCCGTTCCAGAACGGGGACCTGATCGGCGAGGGGGGGGTCTGGGTCGGCTACGGGGTGGGCATCCGGTGGTACTCCCCGATGGGGCCGTTGCGGTTCGAGGTGGGGTGGAACTACAACGCGCCGCCCGGGGCGCCGAAGCGCGTGATGGAGTTCACGGTCGGAACGCCGTTCTGACACCAACAGGGACAAGGAGGGAATGATGGGAGAGGGAAGGAAATTCCGGATCACCGTGGTGGCGACCATCCTGGCGGCGGCCTTCCTCGCGGGGACTTCCCGTGCGGAAGGGATCCGCGTCGCGGTCATCGACGTCAACAAGATCCTGAACGAGTCCCAGGCGGGCCAGGCGGCGAAAAAGAAGATGGAGGCGCGCTACGAGGAGATCAAGAAGGCGATCGATGCGAAGCAGGAGGAGGCGAAGAAGCTCAAGGACGAGATCGACAAGCAGAAGGTGATGCTGGGGAAGGAGAAGCTGAAGGAGAAGGAAGACGCCCTCCAGGCGAAGGTGAACGAGTTGCGTCAGCTGACCCAGGACGGGGAGAAGGAGATGCAGACCCGGCAGGGGGAATTGACCCGGGACGTCCTCAAGGTCATCGAGGTCCATCTGGACGCGGTGGTGAAGGCGGAGAAGCTCGACCTCGTGCTGGAGCGCTCCGCCGGCGTCGTCCACTTCGCGGATTCCCTCGACATCACCCGGCGGGTCCTCGAACTCGTGAACAAGGCGCCGGCGCCGGCGGCGGAGAAGAAGGAGGGGGGCGGTGGGAAGTAGCATCTTCCTCTCCGCACTCGCCGGGAAGATCGGCGCGGTCCTGTCGGGCCCGGACGCCGAGGTGAGCGGCATTGCCTCGCTCGAGGAGGCGGGCCCCGGGCAGGTGACGTTCCTCTCCAACCCGAAATACGCGCAGCTTGCCCGGGGGACGAAGGCGTCCGCGGTCATCGCCAGGGAGCCCATCCCGGGCGTTCCCTGCTCCTTCCTCCTGGCGCCGAACCCGTACTTCGCCTTCGCGTGCGCCATGGAGCAGTTCCACCCCCCGGTCCGGCCAGCCCCCGGGATCTCTCCGCGGTCGGCCGTCCACCCGGGAGCCTCCCTGGGGAAAGACGTTTCGATCGGACCGTTCGCCGTCGTGGAGGAGGGGGCCGTCCTCGGGGACCGGGTGGCGGTGCTCGCCGGGGCGTACGTCGGTAAGGGGGCCAGCGTCGGGGAGGACAGCCTCCTGTACCCGCGCGTGACCCTGTACGAAGGGGTGCGGGTCGGGAAGCGGGTCATCCTGCACGCCGGGTGCGTCGTAGGGAGCGACGGGTTCGGCTTCGCCCCGTCGCCCCAGGGATTCCGGAAGATCCCGCAGGTGGGGATCGTCGTGATCGAGGACGACGTGGAGGTCGGGGCGAACACCACGATCGACCGGGCGGCCCTCGGCGTCACGCGCATCGGCAGGGGAACGAAGCTCGACAACCTCATCCAGGTGGGCCACAACGTCGTCATCGGCACGGACACGGTGATCGCCGCACAGGTCGGGATCTCCGGGAGCAGCCGCGTCGGGAGCCGGGTGATGATCGGGGGGCAGGCGGGGCTCGCCGGGCACCTCGAGGTGGGCGACGGCGTGATGCTCGGGGCCCAGGCCGGGGTGGCCGGTTCGCTGTCGGCCGCCGAATCCCCCGGATGGTCGGGAACTCCCGCGATGCCGCACAAGACGTGGCTGCGGGTGGTGACGCTGCTGCCGAAGCTCCCGGAGCTGTTCCGACGCGTCAGGAGTCTGGAGGAAGGAAAACGCGCAAAGGGGGAGGGATGAGATGTTCTCGATCGGCGAGATCATGGAACTGCTGCCGCACCGGTACCCGTTTCTCCTCGTCGACCGGATCGTGGAGTGGGACCCGGGGAAGAAGATCGTCGGCATCAAGAACGTGACCATCAACGAGCCGTTCTTCCAGGGACATTTCCCCGGACGCCCGATCATGCCGGGCGTGCTCATCATCGAGGCGCTCGCGCAGGTCGGAGGGATCCTCGCCCTGAAGGCGATGGGAGGGGGGAAACGCCTCGCCTACTTCGGCGGCATCGACGGCTGCAAGTTCCGCCGGATGGTTGTGCCGGGCGACCAGCTTCGGCTCGAGGTGACCGTCCAGGCGCACCGGGGACCTGTGTGGAAGATGCACGGAGAGGCGTTCGTCGACGGCGTGCTCGTGGCGAAGGGGGTCATGACCGCCACGATCCCGGACGGCGTGGAAGCGCCGGCGGAAGGTGACGGCCAATGATCCACCCCACGGCCATCATCGATCCCGGGGCGGAGCTCGGGAAGGACGTCACCGTCGGGCCGTATGCCATCGTCGGGCCGAAGGTGACGATCGGGGACGGCTGCACCGTCGGGTCGCACGCCGTGATCGAATCCCACGTCCGCATGGGGAAGGGGAACCGGATCCACTCCTTCGCCTCCGTCGGCGCGATCCCGCAGGACCTGAAGTTCCGGGGAGAGGAGTCGTGGGTGGAGATGGGGGACGGGAACATCGTCCGGGAGTTCGCCACGGTGAACCGCGGGACCGCGGGGGGAGGGGGGCTGACGAAGATCGGGAACAACACCCTCGTGATGGCCTACGTCCACCTCGCCCACGACTGCATCGTGGGGAGCCGCGTGATCATGGCGAACGCCGTGACCCTCGCGGGGCACGTCACGGTGGAAGACGGCGCGATCATCGGCGGGCTGACCGGAATCCACCAGTTCGTGCGGATCGGCGCGCACTGCATGATCGGGGCGATGTCCGGGGTGGGGCAGGACGTCCCTCCCTACGTCACGGCGGTGGCGTCCAGGCCGCAGAAGGGTCCCGCCCTGTACGGGCTGAACCTGATCGGCCTGAAGAGGAACCGGTTCCCGGAGGAGACGATCGCCGCCTTGAAACAGGCGTTCAGAATCCTCTTCCGGTCGGAGACGCCCGTCAAGGAGTCCCTGGCGCGCGCGGAGGCCGAACTGCCGCCGCTGCCGGAGGTGCGGCACATGATCGAGTTCGTCCGTTCGAGCAAGCGGGGCGTCCTGAGGTAAGGGATGCCGCGGACCCTGTTCCTCCTCTGCGGGGAGCCGTCCGGGGAGGTGTACGCCTCGCGCGTCGCGCGGGCGTTCCGCGAGCGGTACCCGGGCGTGCCGGTCGAAGGGATCGGCAGTTCGCGGCTCGAGAGCGAGGGGGTCCGGCTCCTGAGGGATTACGGGGACATCTCCGTCATGGGGTTCACCGGGGTGGTGAAGCGCCTCCCGGCGATCCGGAGAGCGCTCCGGGAGGCGACGGATCGGGTTTCCCGCCCGGACGTCGGCGCGGTCGTCCTGGTCGACTTCCCGGATTTCAACTTCCGGGTCGGGCTCGCCGCCTGGAAACGCGGGGTGCCCGTGGTCTACTACATTCCTCCGCAGGTGTGGGCGTGGCGGACCGGGAGGGCGCGTACGCTGGCGCGCTTCACCCGCGGCGCCGTCGTCCTGTTCCCGTTCGAGGAGGAGTTCCTGCGGCGGTACGGGGTCAACGCCGTCTTCGCGGGGCACCCGCTGATGGAGGAGCTCGCCCCGGTTCTCGACGCGCCCGCCGAGCCCGCGCGGTTCGGCATCCCGGCGGGGAAGCGGGTCGTGGGCCTCCTCCCGGGGAGCCGGCCGTCGGAGATCCACCATCACCTACAGGCGTTGCTGTCGGCGGCCCGCATCGTGGCGGAACGGTCCCCGGACGTGCATTTCGCGCTTCCGGTGGCCCGTCCGGCGCTCCGGGACTCCATCGAGCGGGGAGTTTCCGGGTGCGGGCTTCCCCTGACGCTCGTTTCCGAGGATCGGCACCGTCTCTTCCGGTGCATGCACGCCGCCCTGGCCGTGTCCGGAACCGTGACGCTGGAGCTCGCCCTTCTCGGCGTTCCGCCGGTCATCGTCTACCGGGCCTCGTGGATCAACTTCCGCATCGCGAAGGCGTTCGCGAAGGTTCGCTCCATCGGCCTGCCCAACCTCGCGGCGGGGGAGCCGTTCCTGCCGGAACTGATCCAGGACGATTTCACCCCGGCGCGCGCGGCGGCCGCCCTGCTCGGGGTGACGGAGGATCCGGCCCGCTACGAGGCGCTGCGGGACCGGTGTCTCGCCCTGCGGGAGGTCCTGCGGGGGACGGGTCCGACGGAGGCCGTCCTGGGCATGCTCGGAAGGGAGGCACCGGACGCATGGCAGTGACCCCGTACCGCAGGATGCTCGGTTACGTGCGCCCCTACGTCCCGCGACTGGGGCTCGCGATGCTCCTCATGATCGGCGTGTCCGCCCTCAACGGGGCGGTGGCGTACCTGGTGAAACCGATCCTCGACGACATCTTCATCCTGCGGGACGCCGGCCGGCTGGCCTACGTTCCGTTTCTCATCCTCGGGATCTACTTCACGCGGGGCGTGCTCGAGTTCTCCCACCTCTACCTGATGAGCGGAGCGGGCCAGCGGGTCGTCCGGGACATCCGGCAGCACCTCTACAGCCACATGCAGTCGCTCTCGCTGTCGTTCTACCTGCGCCACCCCGCGGGCGTGCTCATGTCCCGGGTCATGAACGACGTGACGCTGATGCAGTCCGCGATCACCGATGCCGCCACCGGGCTGGTCAAGGACATCTTCACCGTCCTGTTCCTCGTGGGCGTCGTCTTCTACCGGGACTGGAAGATGGCCATCGTGGCGCTGGTGGTGTTCCCCATGGCCTTCTGGCCGATCGCCCGCTTCGGCCGGCGGCTCCGGAAGACCAGCACCCGCACGCAGGAGGTCATGGGGTCGCTTTCTTCCCACCTCCAGGAGACGATCAGCGGCGCGAAGCTCGTCAAGTCGTTCGGCGCGGAGGGGTACGAGGTCGACCGGTTTACCGTCCGGAACCAGGAACTGTTCCGCCTGAGCATGAAGGTGGTGAAGGTCCAGGCCATGACCGCCCCGCTGTCGGATGTGTTCGGGGGGATTGGCGCCGCCGCCGTCGTCTATTACGGGGGGTACAACGTGGTGAACGGGCACACCACCCCGGGGAACTTCTTCTCCTTCATCACGGCCCTGTTCATGCTGTACGCCCCCGTGAAGGGGCTTTCCCGGGTGAACAACGTCGTCCAGCAGGGGATCGCGGCCGGGGTCCGGGTCTTCGAGGTGGTCGACACGCTTCCGGAGGTCTTGGAAAAGGAAAACGCCGTTCCGCTTCCGCCCGTGCGGGAAGGGATCGTCTTCGACAACGTGGATTTCCGGTATTCGCCGGACGGCGACCCGGTGTTGCAGGGCATCGACCTCCGGGTCCCCGCGGGGACGTTGGTGGCGATCGTCGGGTCCAGCGGCGCGGGGAAGACCACCCTGGTCGACCTGCTGCCCCGGTTCTACGACCCCCAGGGGGGCGCCATCCGGATCGACGGGGTCGACATCCGGGACGTGACGCTCGCTTCCCTCCGGTCCCGGATCGCCATCGTGGGCCAGCACACCGTCCTGTTCAACGACACGGTCCGGAACAACATCGCCTACGGGATGCGCGACGCCCCGATGGAAAAGGTGGTGGAGGCGGCCCGCCGGGCGAACGCCCACGGATTCATCGAGCGGATGGAGCGGGGGTATGAAACCGGGGTCGGGGAGCAGGGCTTGAGCCTCTCCGGGGGAGAGCGCCAGCGGCTCGCGATCGCGCGGGCGATCCTGAAAGACGCCCCGGTGCTCATCCTGGACGAGGCCACCTCCGCACTGGACACGGAGTCGGAGCGGGTCGTGCAGGAGGCGCTGGACACCCTCATGAAGGGTCGGACCACGTTCGTCATCGCCCACCGCCTTTCGACGGTGCGGAACGCGGACGTGATCGTCGTGATCGAGGGCGGGCGGATCGTCGAGAAGGGGCGGCACGACGAGCTCCTCTCCCGCGAATCCCGGTACCGCGGGTTCTACCTGAAGCAGTTCGAGGAGAAAGGCGCCGATCGGGGCCCTGCCGGCGGGAGGGGCTGACCCGTTGACGAAGCCGTTCCGTCCCGGGAGCCCCCGGCATATCCTCTACAACGCCGCCATCGCCGCCGCCGCCGTCGCCGGCGCGCCGCTGTGGATTCCCTGGCTCCTTTCCGCGCGAAAGCGCCGGAAGAATTTCCCGGAACGGTTGGGGCTCCGGGATTTCCCATCCCTGCCGCCCCACGGAGGGCGGCCGAGGGTGTGGGTCCACGCCGTGTCGGTCGGGGAGACCCTCGCGGCGGCACCCCTGCTCCGCCGGCTGCGGGAGCGCGCACCCGGGGCCACGCTTCTGCTGTCGAACGTCACGCTCACCGGGCGGGAGATCGGGCAGAAGGGCCTCGCGGGAATCGTCGACGCCGGGTTCTACTTCCCCTTCGACCTGCCGGGGGTGTGCGGGCGGTTCCTGGATCGCCTCCGTCCCGATGTGGTCGTCATCGTGGAGACAGAGATCTGGCCCAACTTCCTCGCCGCGTGCGCCGCCAGGGGGATTCCCGCGGTCATCGTGAACGGCCGCCTCTCGGAGCGGTCCTTCGGGGGGTACCTCCGGCTCCGGTGGTTCTTCGCACCCGTGCTCCAGGTGTTCCGGGCGATCTCCGCCCAGAGCCGGGAGGATGCGGATCGGTTCATTGCGCTGGGGGCTCCCGCCGGGATCGTCACGGTGGGGGGGAACCTGAAGTTCGACCTCCCCCCCCCGGAGTCGATGCAGAACTTCCTTTCCGACCTCCTTGCGCGGGAGAAGGCGGACGGCGCGCGGTGGGTGGTCGCCGGTTCCACCCACGAGGGGGAAGAGGAGCTGGTACTCCGGGCCTTCCTCGCCGCCCGGAAGGTGAACCCGGAGATGAAACTGCTCCTGGCCCCCCGGCACCCGGAGCGGTTCGAAACGGTGGAGGCGCTGATCGCGAGGGAGGGAGTGGAGTCGGTCCGGCGGACCGCCCTTCCGGCCGACGCGCGTTTGGCCGGGGCCCCGGTCCTTCTCCTCGACTCCGTGGGGGAGCTCGCCGGGGCGTACGCGGCGGCGGAGCTGGCCTTCGTCGGAGGCAGCCTGGTGCCGAAGGGGGGTCACAACGTCCTGGAACCGGCGTGGCAGGGAGTGCCGACTCTGGTGGGGCCGCACATGGAGAACTTCCGGGAGATCGCCTCGACGTTTCTCTCCGCGGGCGCCCTCCTCCAGGTGGCCGGCGGCGGGGAACTCGCGGAGCGGCTCGCGCAATTCGCTGCGGACCCCGCCGCGTTCGTCGACGTCGGCCGGCGGGGCCGGGAACTCCTCGAATCGTTGCGGGGCGCCTCCGACCGGAACGCGGCGGCGGTGCTCGTCGCCGCCGGATGCAACGGGAACGGTCCATGACCCTCGGGGTCGTGGCGCGGGTGCGGAGGAGTTTGTACGGGGCCGGCCTCCTTCCGGTCGAGCGCCTGCCGCGGCCGGTGGTGAGCGTGGGGAACCTCGTCCTGGGAGGGGCGGGAAAGACCCCCCACGTCCTGCACATCGCGCGCTGGCTTTCCGGGAGCGGCTTCCGGGTGGCGATCCTCTCCCGGGGATACGGCCGCAGGAGCCGCGGCGTGGTGTGGGTCTCCCGGGGAGACGGGCGCGTCGCCTCCTCCCGGGACGCGGGGGACGAGCCGGTGCTCCTCGCCCAATCCCTCCCCGGCCTCCCGGTGGTCGTGGCGGAGTCCCGCGCCGCGGCCGGGAGAGAGGTCCTGTCGCAAGGGGCGGTGGACGTCTTCCTCCTCGACGACGGGTTCCAGCACCTGTCCCTCCGGCGGGACGCCGACCTGCTGCTGGTCGACTGCGCGCGGGGTCTTTCGAACCGCATGACCCTCCCTTTCGGGCCGCTCCGGGAGCCCCCGTCCCACGCCCGCTTCGCCGACGCCCTCGTGGTGACGAAATGCCCGGACATCCCGGCCGGCGAGCGGACGGCGAACACCGTACCGGTTCCCCCGGGCCGCCCGAGGGCATATTCCCGCCTTTCGCCGCTCGGGCTCTTCGGGCAGGACGGTCGACCGTCGGAGGCCGTGGCGCCGGGGTCGGAAATCGTCGCCTTTTCCGGCCTCGCGAACAACCGATCGTTCCGGGAGACCGTCGAGTCCGCCGGCTACCGCATCCGCCGCTTCCTTCCGTTTCCGGACCACCACGAATATTCCCGTTCGGACCTCGGGCGCATCGCGAGAGAGGCCGCGGGCCTTCCGGCGGTGACCAGCGAGAAGGACATCGTGCGCCTTCCCGGCGAGCTCCCTTTTCCGGTTTCCGCCCTGCGGGTCGCCGTGGAGTTCCTCTCGGGATGGGAAGAGATGTCGCGGATGATCCTCGACCGGATCGGGCGGGGGGCGGGACGGTGAAGGAGCAAATGGCGCGTCTGGTTCTGAGGGCCCTCGAGGCGGTTCCGCTCCCGCTTCTCGCCGCCGTCTGCGAGGCGGCGATGCTGCTGGTGTGGGCCATCGATCGCAGGCACCGGCGGATCGCCCGGATCAACCTCCGGATCGCGTTCCCGGAGATGGAGGACCGGGAGGCGCGGCGGATCATCCGGCGCTGTTACCGCCAGATGGGGACCTCCGCCGCGGAATTCGTCCACCTCCCCCGGATGGACGGACCGTATATCCGGGAGCACGTCCGCTTCGAGGGGGAAGGACGCGTCCGGAAGCCGATGGAGGAACGGAAGCAGCCGACCCTGGTGATGACCGGCCACTTCGGCAACTGGGAGCTCCAGTCCCACGCCTGGGCCCGGATCTTCGGGCCGATGGCGTTCATCGTCCGTCCCCTGCGGAACGCCCTGTTCGACCGGATCGTGACGGAGCGGAGGGAAATCGCCGGCAACATCGCCATCCGGAAGGAGGATTCCGCGAAGGAGGTGACGAGGCTGGCGCGCCGCGGGGTGATGATCGGGATCCTCATCGACCAGAACGTGGACCGCAAGAAGGGCGTGCCGGTGGATCTGTTCACCCGGAAGGCGTACACGACGTTCGGCATCGCGCGGCTCGCCCTGGCGATGAGGGCCTCCATCTATCCCGGCTTCATCTACCGGGACCCGAAGCGGAAGTTCCACCACGTTCTCCGGTTCGGGCCGGCGATCGATATCGATTACGGCGCCCCGCGGGAGGAGGAGGTGGTGCGGGTGACGCGCCGGTGCAACGAGGCGCTGGAGAGGGCGATCCGGGAAGACCCCGGGCAGTGGATGTGGTTCCAGAAGCGGTGGAAGACGCGCCCGGAGGGGGAGCCGGAGATCTACGAGGAGGTTCGATGAGGGGAATCGTCTTCCTGGACCGGGACGGCACGCTCATCGAGGAGGTGGGGTACCTGAGGGATCCCGACAAACTCCGTCCGCTGCCGGGCGTCGCGGAGGCTCTTCGGCGGCTCGCCGCGGCGGGATACCGGCTCGCCGTGATCTCGAACCAGGCGGGGCTGGCGCGCGGGAAATTCACCCCCGCGGAGATGGAGGCGGTCCACCGGGAGTTCGTCGCCGCCTTCCTGCGGGAGGGCGTGGCCTTCGACGCTGTGGAGTATTGCCCCCACCACCCGGAGGGGGTGGTGGCATCGTACCGGGAGACGTGCGACTGCCGGAAACCCGGCACGGGGATGGCGGACCGCGTCCTGCGCCGGCTCGGCGTCCCGGATTCATGCCCCCGCTGGGTGGTCGGTGATAAAATGACGGACATCCTGATGGGCGTGCGGCTGGGGGCCCGGACGATCCTGGTCGGGACGGGGTACGGCGATCGGGAGAGGATGGAAGGCGAGCGGCTCGGAGTGGCACCGGGAGCGTTCCTCCCCGGGATGCGCGAAGCCGCCGACCGGATCCTGTCAGAGGATGGAGTTCCGTAGGTTCGCGCCGGGCCCGGGATGCGACGACGCGCGGGCGAGGGAGGGAAGGGGGTAGAGCGATGGACAGGGAATTGCTCGAGATCCTGGCGTGCCCGAAATGCAAGGGGAACCTCCTGCTGACGGTCGACGAGACCGAGCTCCGGTGCGACGCGTGCCGGTTGAGCTACCGCATCGAGGACGGGATCCCCATCCTGCTGATCGACGAGGCATCCTCTTATGAGTGAAGGTGCGCCCCTTGCGCGCGCCGGGGAACTGCTCTCGCGCTTCCCGTCGTGCCGCATCCTGGTGGCGGGGGACATCATGCTCGACGAGTTCGTCTTCGGCACCGTCGGCCGGATCTCCCCCGAGGCGCCCGTCCCGGTGGTCGCCGTCACGCGGGAGACGGTGTTCCCGGGCGGCGCGGCGAACGTGGCGAGGAACCTCGCCGGCCTTCGCGCCAGGGTGGAAATGGCCGGCCTGGTCGGCGGGGATCCCGCCGGGCGCGACGTTTCCCGGATGCTGAAGAGGCAGGGGATCGGCGTGTCGGCGGTGCTGGCCGAACCGGATCGCCCGACCACCGTGAAAACCCGGGTGATCGCCCACAACCAGCAGGTGGTCCGGGTCGACCGGGAACGGAAGGGGCTTCCCTCGAAGAAAACCCACGATGCGCTCCTCCGGAAGATCCTGGGCGCCCTCGACGGCGTCGACGGGGTCGTTTTCTCGGATTACCGGAAGGGGGTGCTGTCGGCGGAGCTGGTGGGGGAGGTCACGGCGGCCGCCCGCCGGAAGGGGCTGTTCGTCGCCGTGGACCCCAAGCAGATCGACTTCTCCTTCTACGGTGGCTGCTCGGTCATCACCCCGAACAAGGGGGAAGCGCAGGCCGCGCTGGGCGGACGGGAGCTTTCGGACGACCTCGACGTCTGGGAAGGCGGCAGGGAACTGCTCCGGAAATGCCGGGCGAAGGCCGTCCTCATCACCCGGGGGGAGGAGGGGATGACCCTCGTCGAGCGCGGACGGCCGGCGTGCTTCCACGTTCCCGCCCTCGCCCGGGAGGTGTTCGACGTCACCGGGGCCGGCGACACCGTGATCGGGACGCTGGCCGCGTGCCTCGCCGCCGGCGCGCCGATGCGGGAAGCCGCCGTGATGGCCAACGTCGCCGCAAGCGTCGTGGTCGGGGAGGTGGGGACCGCGCCGATCACGGCGGAAAAACTGCTCCACGCGCTCCGGGCTCAGGAACGCGAGCGGGAAGCGGAGGCGCAGGAGGGGATCGCGGCTCCGCGTCCCCGCGGCGGGACCGGCCGTTGAGCGTGCGTTCCGAGCCGCGCAAGGCGACGCTGGTCGTATCCGTCATCTACCGGGAGGAGCGGCGGTTCGGAGAGGTCCTGTCGCGCGTGGAGGCGTCCGTCGGCCCGGTCCGGCCCGCCGGAGAGCGGCTGCCGTTCGACCGGACCGGATATTACGAAGGGGAGATGGGGTCGCCGCTGCACCGTCGTTTCCTCTCTGCAGAGCGGCCGGTTTCCCGGGACGCCCTCCCCGCGATCAAGATCGCCATGGAGTCGATCGAGTCGGATTTTTCCGAGGGGGGGAAGCGCACCGTGAACCTGGACCCGGGCCTCCTCTCCCCGGAGAATTTCATCCTGGCCACCGGGAAGAATTATTCCCACCGGGTCTACCTGGGAATGGGCGTCTTTGCCGACCTGACCCTGGTGTTCCGGAACGGCGGGTACCAACCCCTCCCGTGGACGTACCCGGATTACGCCTCGGAAGGAGTGCGGTCGCTCCTCCGGGAACTCCGCCGGGATCACATGTCGCGGGCGGACGCGGGGAGGGCAGTCTCATGTGGATGAGCATGACAGGGTTCGGCCGGGGGGAGCGGCACGGGGAGGACGTCTCCGTCGCCGTGGAGGCGCGCTCCGTGAACCACCGCTTCCTCGACGTCCACACGCGGTGCCCCGGGCGGTTCCTCTCCTGGGAGCCGCGGCTCCGCGGGCTGGCCCGTGACGCCGTCCGGAGGGGGAAGGTGGACCTCTACGTGAACGTGCGGGAGTGGGGGAAGCTCGGGGGAACGTTGCGCGTCAACCGGGGCCTCCTTTCGGCGTTCCTCGGGGAAGCGGCGCGAATCCGGGAGGAGCACGGGATCGGCGGCGAGGTGACGATGCGGGACCTCCTCGCGGTGCCCGACATCTTCCAGGTCGCTCCCGAAGGAGAAGACCCCGCCGAAACGTTCTGGCCGCTGGCGGAGGGGGCCGCCCGGGACGCTCTCGGGATGCTCCGGAACTCCCGGGCCGCGGAAGGAGAGCGGCTGAAACAGGTGCTCCTCGAGTCGGTGGAGCGGCTGGGGGAGGCGTCCGCCGGGATCCGGGCCCTCTCCGCGGAAAACCGGGAGCTGGCCGTCGCGCGCTTCCGCGACCGGATCGCGGAGCTGTCCGGCGCGGCGGGCGTCGAACCGGCGCGCCTCCAGCAGGAAGCGGCGTTCCTGGTGGACCGCCTCGACATCACGGAGGAGTGCGACCGGCTGGCGGCGCACCTCGCCGCGCTCTCCGACCTGTTCCGCAAGCCCGGCGACGCGGTCGGGAAGCGGTTCGACTTCCTCGTCCAGGAAATCTTCCGCGAGCTCAACACCGCGGGGAACAAGTCCGCCCACTCCGGGATTTCCGCACTTGTGGTCACGGCGAAGACGGAGCTCGAGGTGGCGCGCGAGCAGATCCAGAACGTGGAGTGAGAAGGTGCCGCGAGGGGACATATTCGTCATTTCGGCCCCGTCGGGCTCCGGCAAGACCACCATCTGCCGGACACTGCTCGATCGCGTGGACGGTCTCACCATTTCCGTCTCCTACACCACCCGCGAGCGGCGGCCCGGGGAGGTCGACGGGGTGGATTATTATTTCGTGGATGAAGAAAAGTTTGATAAAATGTTAGTTTCGAAAGGGTTTTTGGAGCACGCCCGGGTGTACGGCCACCGGTACGGCACCTCCCGCGCCGCTGTGGAGGATATCGTGTCCCGCGGACTGGACGCGGTTCTCGAGATCGACGTCCAGGGTGGCCGTTCCGTGAAGGCCGCGGTTCCCGAGGCGGTGCTGGTCGGGGTCCTCCCCCCGGACCAGGAAACGTTGCGGGGGCGGCTGTTCGCCAGGGGCCGCGACACCCGCGAGGAGATGGAGCGCCGGCTCACGGAGGCGAGGCGGGAAATCGCGGCGCTGAAAACGTACGACTACCTGGTCGTGAACGACGATCTTTCGAAGGCGGTCACCCGGGTGGAGTGGATCGTCCGCGCACGGCGGCTCCGCAGGGAGCGGGCTTCCGGCGTCATCGACAGGATCCTGGAAGAAGGAGGAGAGGAACGGGATGGCTCGAGTAACGGTTGAGGATTGCCTGCGGCAGGTGAACAGCCACTTCCAGCTCACGGTAGTGGCCGCGAAACGCGCGAAACAGCTCTACGGGGGGCAGGGCGCCACGATCGACACCACGGCCCGGAAGGAGAAGCCCACCGTCGTCGCCCTCCGGGAGATCGCCCAGGGGAAGGTCCGGGTAAAATAGCGCCGGGGCGGGCGTTGCGCTTTGCTCCGTCTCAATGACATCGTCGACCGCGTGGCGGCGTCCCGGCCGAACGCCAACGTCGAACTCATCCACAAGGCGTACGTCTTCACCGCGAAGGTGCACCACGGTCAGGTGAGGATGTCGGGGGAGCCGTACCTGATCCACCCCCTGAACGTCGCGTTCCTCCTGGCGGACTGGAACCTCGACGAAGAGACGGTCGCCACCGGCCTTCTCCACGACACCGTGGAGGACACGGTCGCCACCGTGGAGGAGCTCCGGGACCTCTTCGGGGATTCCGTGGCCCACCTCGTGGACGGGGTCACCAAGATCGGGCGGGTGGCCCTCTCCGACGCGGCGGCCCAGAAGGCCGAGTCCCTCCGCAAGATGATCCTCGCCATGGGGAAGGACCTGCGGGTCATCCTCGTCAAGCTCGCCGACCGCCTCCACAACATGCGCACCCTGCGGCACCTCCCCCCGGACAAGCAGGCGGCCATCGCCCGCGAGACGGTGGAGATCTACGCGCCCATCGCCGCCCGCCTGGGGATGTCCCGGATCCGTTCCGAGCTCGAGGACCGCTGCTTCGAGGTGCTCCACTCCGAGCAGTACAAGGAGCTTGTCCGCCTGGCGGACGAGCGGCGGCGGAACCGGGAAGCGCACGTCCGCAGCGTCGTCGCCCTCCTCGAGCAGAAGTGCCGGGAGGCGGGGGTGGAGGCGACCATCACCGGGCGCTCGAAGCACCTCGCCGGGATCTACCAGAAGATGAACCGGCAGGGGATCGACTTCGACCACGTCTACGACTTCATCGGCTTCCGCATCATCACGAAGAACCTCCGGGAGTGCTACGAGGCTCTCGGGATCGTCCACAACCTCTGGAAGCCGGTGCCCGGCCGGTTCAAGGACTACATCGCCATGCCGAAGGCGAACCTGTACCAGTCGCTGCACACCACGGTCTTCGGCCCGAACGGGGAGATGATGGAGATCCAGATCCGGACGGAGGAGATGCACGCCCTCGCGGAGAACGGCGTGGCGGCCCACTGGAAATACAAGGAGGGGCGCCAGACCGCGGACAAGGGGGACCAGATGTTCCTGTGGCTGCGGCAGATCCTCGAGCTGCAGCAGGACATGAAGGACCCCCGGGAGTTCCTCAACACCGTCAAGGTGGAGCTGTTCCCGGAGGAGGTGTACGTCTTCACGCCCCGGGGGGACGTGAAGGAGCTCCCCCGCGGCGCCACGCCGATCGACTTCGCCTACGCGATCCACACCGAGGTCGGCAACCAGTGCGTCGGGGCGAAGGTGAACGGCCGGATGGTGCCCCTCAAGGTGACGCTGAAGAACGGCGACGTCGTGGAGATCGTCACGCAGCCGTCCCACAAGCCGAGCCGCGACTGGCTGAAGATCGCCAAGACCAGCCGCGCCCTGAACAAGATCCGGGCCGTCATCCGGGAGGAGCAGCGGGAGCAGTCCCTCGCCCTTGGCCGCCAGATCCTCGAGCGGGAGTTCAAGAAGTACGCCCTGAACCCGAGCAAGGTCCTGAAGGGGCCCGAGTTCGCCGAGGCCCTGCAGGAGGTACGGAGCAAGACCGCGGACGACTACCTGAGCGCCCTGGGGTACGGGAAAGTCTCCATCCTGCCGCTGCTGCGGCGCCTCGTCCCCGCGGAGCAGCTGCAGGAGAAGACGAAGGAGTCCCGCCTCTCCAGCCTCATCCGGCGGGTGGTGACGAAGAAGCCCAGCGCGGTCATCGTGAAGGGGATGGACGGGATCTTCATCCGGCTCGGGAACTGCTGCCACCCGGTGCCGGGGGACCCGATCGTGGGGTTCATCACCCGCGGGCGGGGCGTGACGATCCACTCGAAGGAGTGCCCCAAAGTGCTGGAGAGCGACCCGGCCCGGGCGATCGATGTGACCTGGGAGGAGGGGACCAAGGCGGTCCACCCCGTGAAGCTGCGGGTGGTGTGCGCGGACAAGCCCGGGCTCCTGGCCGACATCTCCCGGAGCATCACGGCGAGCGATGTGGACATCCGGCGGGCCTCCGTGCTGACCACACGGGACAAGCGGGCGATCTGCGACTTCGAGGTGTCGGTGAGCGACGCGGACCACCTCGCGATCCTCATCAAGGCGATCGGGAAGGTCCGGGGCGTACAGTCCGTGGAGAGGGGGAAGGGGTGATGGCGAGGGAAATCGTCCGGAGTCCGGTTGCGCCGGCGGCCATCGGGCCGTACTCCCAGGGGGTCCGTTCCGGGGGCCTGCTGTTCTGCTCGGGGCAGATCCCGCTGGACCCGGCGACGGGGAAGATGGTGGAAGGGGGAATTGCGGAGCAGACCGAGCGGGTTCTGCGCAACCTCGAGGCGGTCCTGTCCGCCGGCGGCGCCTCGCTCTCCTCTGTGCTGAAGACGACGGTCTACCTGGTCGACCTTGCGGACTTCCCGGCGATGAACGCCGTCTACGGCAAGTTCTTTCCGGGGGAACCGCCGGCCCGGGCGACGGTGGAGGTCTCGAAGCTGCCGGCGGGGGCGAGGGTGGAGATCGAGGCCGTCGCTGCGGCCGGCTGAATCAGACGGCCTTCACGACCCGGCCGGACTTGATGCACTGCGTGCAGACGCGGATGTGACGCACGGTCCCGCCCTGGGTCGTCTTCACCCGCTGGATGTTCGGCCGCCACACCTTCGCCGTCTTGTTGTTCGCGTGGGAAACGTTATGCCCGAAGCTCGGGCCCTTGCCGCAGATCGCGCACTTGGCCATGGCATCCTCCGTGAATGAGAACATGATTTAATACCACGACCGGAATGAAAAGACAACACCCCATTTCCTTCGCCGGACGGCCCCGGGGCCGGCGCGGAATCCGCGCCCTCCTTGCGGCGACGGCCCTGGTGTTCCTCCCCCCCGCCGTCCCGCACCTCCTCGCCCTGCGGTACCCGGGTCTCCCGTCCCCCCCCGCGGACGCCCTGATGGTCCTCTCGGGAGGGGAGGGGCGCATCGCGGAGGGGTACCGCGCGTGGATCAACGGGGCGGGGCGGGAGTTCTACGTCCTCGGGGCCGGGCGCGTGGTCCCCCTGACCCGGCTGTTGCCGGGAGCCGCCCTTCCGGCGCAGGCGCAGGCGCGCGTCCACGTGGAAGGGTGGTCGGAGAACACCCTGGAGAACGCCTTCTCGGCGAAGACCGCGGCGGAGGAGCGCGGTTACTCTTCCGTGATCCTCGTCACCTCGGATTACCACGTCCCGCGGGCGTGGATCGCGTTCCGGAAAGTCCTGCCTCCGCGCGTCTCGCTATACGTCCTGCCCGTCCGGTCGGAGGGGTGGGGATCCGCGGGAGCCGCCTGGCGGACGGCGAGGCGGTACTACCTGGAAGGGTGGAAATACTGGGGGTACCGGCTGCTGCTGCGCTGGGAATAATCCCCGATACGGGCTCCGCGCCGCCGGGGTACCCCCGCCGAATCAGGGCCGAGGGGGCATCATGCGTCGGGGTTCCGGTGGGAGAACCCCGGGATCTTCCCCGTCTCCTTCGTGAACACCCGGCGGCCCGACAGCTCGAGGCGCCCCTCGAAGAAGAGGCGGATCGCCATCGGGTAGATCCGGTGCTCCTCCTTGAGGATCCTCGCCGCGAGCGTCTCCTCCGTATCGTCCTCGTACACCGGCACCACGGCCTGCACGATGATCGGCCCGGTGTCCACCCCCTCGTCCAGGAAGTGGACGGTGCACCCGGAGAAGCGCACGCCGTACTGGAGCGCCTGCCGCGGCCCGTGCGTGCCCGGGAAGGAGGGGAGGAGCGCCGGGTGGATGTTGAGGATCCGGTGGGGGAACGCGCGGAGGAACACCGGCGTCACAACCCTCATGAAGCCGGCGAGGCAGACGAGGTGCGCCCCGGAGGACCGGATGACCTCGACCAGCCGCGCGTCGAACGCCTCGCGGCTCTCGAACGAGCGGTGGTCCACCACCTCCGTGGGGATGCCGTGGTTCCGCGCGCGGACCAGCCCGTAGGCGTCCGCCTTGTTGCTGACGACGAGGGCGACCCGGCACGGGATTTCCCCGCGCTCCGACGCGTCGATGATGGCCTGCAGGTTCGAGCCGCTGCCCGAAACGAGCACGGCGATGTCGTGCGTTTCGCTCATCTGTCCCCCCCCGCGAAGGCGACGCGGGCGGCGCCGCGCCCCTTCCGGATTTCGCCGATCACGCAGGCCGGGAATCCCGCCCGGCGGAAATGGGCCACGGACCGGTCCGCGTCGCCCGGTCGGACCACGAGGACCATCCCGATCCCCATGTTGAACGTCCGGAACGCCTCGGAATCCGGCAGCCTGGCGGCGCCGCAGATCGTCCGGAACACCTGCGGAACCTCCCAGGAGGAGCGGTCGATCACGGCGACCGTGCCCCGCGGCAGCGATCGCGGCAGATTCCCGGGAATTCCCCCGCCGGTGATGTGCGCCATCCCGAGGACGCGCGCCTTCCGGAGGAGGGAAAGGACGGGGCGCACGTAGATCCTCGTCGGGCGGAGCAGCTCCTCCGCCGCCGTCGTCCCCCACTCGGGGATCCTCTGGTGGATCCGCTTCCCGAGGAGTTCGAACACGGCCTTCCGCGCGAGGGAGTAGCCGTTGCTGTGGAGGCCCGAAGAGGAGAGGCCCACGAGCGCGTCTCCCGGGCGCACCCCGCTTCCGTCGACGATGTCGCGGCGGTCCACGGCCCCGACGGCGAACCCCGCGAGGTCGAAGTCGCCGCGCGCGTAGACCGAAGGCATCTCGGCGGTCTCCCCGCCCAGGAGGGCGCATCCCGCCTGGCGGCACCCCTCCGCCACCCCGGACACCACCCGCGCGCCGTCCCGCGCGGAGAGCTTCCCGGTGGCGTAGTAGTCGAGGAAGAAGAGCGGCTCCGCCCCGTGGACGAGGATGTCGTTGACGCACATCGCCACGAGGTCGATCCCCACCGTGTCGAGCATCCCGGCCATCGCGGCGACCTTGACCTTGGTGCCGACGCCGTCGGTGCCGGACACGAGGACGGGGTCGCGGTACTTCCGCGACGGGAACCGGAAGAAGCCGGCGAACGAGCCGATCTCCCCCAGCACTTCCTTCCGGTAAGTGGTGCGGACCATCGGCCGGATGAGGGAGACGAGGCGATCCCCCTCGTCGATGTCGACGCCGGCGTCCCTGTAGGTGACGGGTTTTCTCAACGCATCGCTCCGATCGGTCGTACCCCACGTTACTGACGGGGAGAAGCGGATGTCAATGTTTTTCCCCCGTTGTGGGGGTAATATAAGGAGAATCGCAGGAAACGCCGGAGGTCGGCATGGCCACGCGGGTCGGGATCGTCATCCTCGGGGACGAGGTGCTCCGGGGAGAGACGAAGGAGGCGAACATCGCCTACATGCTCCCGCTCCTCGACGAGTGGGGGGCGGAGACGGTCCTCTGCGCCATCCTGCCGGACGACATAGGCGTCGTGGTCCGGCACCTGCGGTCGTACCTTTCGGAGACGGATTTGCTGATCCTCACCGGCGGGATCGGACCGACGCCGGACGACATCACCCGGGACGCGGTGGCGCAGGTGGCGGGCGTTCCCCTCGTGCTGGACCCGGAGGTGAAGGCGGCGCTGGAAGCGCACCCGTACAAGGGCGCCAACCCGCAATACCGGCTGCTGATGGCGCTCGTGCCGCAGGGGGCGACCCTGATCCCGAATCCCCTTTCCCCCGCGCCGGGTTTCTTCACCCACCGGATGGCCGTCTTCCCCGGCATCCCGAGGATGCTCCAGTCGATGTTCGGGTGGGTGCGGCCGATGGTCTCGGGCGTCCGCCGGAGCCGGGTCACCCTCTACTCGATGGCCCCCGAGTCTTCCTACGCCGGGATCATGCGGGAGGCCATGGAGGCGTTCCCGGACGTTGCCGTCGGGTCGTACCCCATGTCGGAGGGGGAGTACCGGGTCCGGGTCGTCTTCCGCGGAAACGGCTTCGGTCGAACGTCGGCGTGCGCGGCGCATTTCGAGGAGCGGCTCGCCGGCGTGGGGTTTCGCGTGTTGCGGCGCGCGGAGGAGCGGGGGGACGATGCGTAGCGCGCGCGGGAAAGGGGCGTCCCTCTTCTTCGCCCTGGCGGTTTTCATCCTGGCGGCCGCGGCCACCGCCGCGGGGGACGGGTGGACGGAATTGTCGCCGGAGTGGGGCGATATCCGGCCGGAACGGAAGGCGGTCTATTCGGACAACGGGATCACCGTCGAGTTCGTCAACCCTCCGGGATCGGCCATCGGCTACGAACGTTCCGGGAAGTGGCCTGCTTCCTCCACCGCCTCGATCCGGATGTACGCGGACAACGTCAACGTGACCGGGAACGGGTACGTGCCGTCCGAGGCGTACTTCCCGATCTCGATCACCTTCGCCTTCGGCGAGGACTCTCTCGACCTGGGGTGGCGGGAGCGGGTGTCCCTGTTCTTCCGCCAGATGTGGTCCGGTTTCCACCCGTCGGGGATCTGCCTGACGTACGCGTGGGGAAACCGCGTGCCCCAAGGGTCGATGTACCGCCTCTGGCAAGAAGAGACGGTGTTCGTCCTGGCCGGCGGGGACGAGGCGGGGAAGGAGATCGCCGGAAGCCGCCGCCTCGCGGACGATTTCCGGGCGGCGTACGCAAGGCCTCCGAAGGGGCCCGTCACGAAGATTCTGGTCCGGGCGCGGCGTCCATCCGGGGAGAAGGGAACGCTGAAGGGAAACGTGTCGCTGGCGTTCCCCGCGAACTGACTATCTTGCGGCGGGTGTGTCCGGGGACGGGGCGGGAGAAGGGGGGGCGGCCGGCTTCGGCGCGGATGGAATCACGGGAGCCTGCGTCTCCTTGGCGGCTGCCTGGGTTTTCCGCGTCATGGCGATCTGGAGACCCCGGGCGTATTCGGCCTTCGGGTCCGCCCCGATCGCTTTGACGAAGTGGTCGATCGCCGCGTCGTAATCCGATCGTTGCAGCAATCCCTTCCCTAGTTCGTTATGCGCCGCGGCGAAGGCGGGACGCGCCTGCACGACTTTCCGGAACATGGCGAGCGCCTCGTCCTGCTGGTCGAGCCGGGCGAGAGCGAGCCCTTCCGCGTACCAGATCTCGTATCCTTTCCGGTAGTCCGGC